>JAZNUF010000033.1:0-1995 GCA_045592185.1 Candidatus Flemingiibacterium sp. | reverse complement strand
GTCCAAAAAATAGGACGGTGAAAAATTTTAATTTTTCGGTTGCCAATTTGCGCCTGAAGCGTCACTGGGCATTCTCAAATCTCCTCTCGGCGATACACCAACGGAACCAACCTTAGGTCCATCGGGCAGACATGAACGCTTAAACTGCTGACTAAAAAATCTACCCATTAATATTCCCAGCCACTTGTTTATGGTTTGACGGTCATAATCCTCCGAAAAAGCGCAATTTGCCATATATTCAAGCTTTTCGGGGGAGAATCCGTAGCGCAAAAACCAATATAGTAAGAAATCATGCAGCTCATAGGGACCAACAAAATCCTCCGTCTTTTGAGCTATTGCACCGCTGTCATCAGCAGGAAGAAGCTCCGGACTTACGGGAGTTGCAAGGATGTCAAGAAGCACTCTTTCAAGCTCAGTGTCCCCGCAGGTTTCAGCATAATATCTTACCACATGACGAACTAAAGTCTTCGGTAAGGAGGCGTTTACGCCGTACATAGACATATGGTCGCCGTTATAGGTTGCCCATCCAAGAACAAGCTCTGATAAATCACCCGTTCCGATTACCAAACCGTTTTCGGCATTTGCAATGTCCATGATAACTTGAGTACGTTCCCTTGCTTGTCCATTCTCGTACACTACATTATGCACGTTTTCATCATGACCGATATCAGAGAAATGCTGTGTCACCGCAGCTTTTATATCAACGCATTTAAATTTAACGCCCAGTTTTTCGCAAAGGAGCTCCGCATTGGTACGAGTCCGGGAGGTCGTGCCGAAGCATGGCATAGTCACGGCTATAACATCTGTGTGGGGGCGCTCAAGTAAATCCATGGCTCTCACGGCTACAAGCAGCGCAAGGCAGGAATCAAGACCGCCGGATATACCGATAACCGCGCATTTCGCGTGAGTGTGTTCAAGACGTTTTCTGAGCCCGTGGGCTTGAATATTCAATATTTTCTCGGCACGGATACTTCTCTCCCCCAAGTCCTGGGGGACGAAAGGAGATTTAGGGAAAACTCGTGTAAGCTTGTTATCGGTAAGCGGCATATCAAAGGAAATACTGTAATAATTATCTGCAGTCACTGCTATGGTTTCAAAAGTATTTTTCTTCATTCGCTCCGATACCAAAGCTTCAACGTCAATATCCGTGACTGCAATTTTAATTTCACCATCAAACAAAAATGGGCTTGATTCCGAAAGAAGCTTACCTTTTTCATAAACAAAAAGATGGCCGCCGAAAACAACGTCCGTGGTTGATTCACCGATTCCTGCATCCGCATAGACATATCCGCAAATACACCGGGCAGATTGTCCGCCCACAAGCTGCTTTCTGTATTCTTCCCTGCCCACAAGCTCGCTGGTGGCAGAAAGTCCGCAAATTATAGTCGCTCCTGCTCTCGTATGCTCCGTTGAGCAAGGGGTTACAGCAAAAATATCCGCCCCAATCTCGCAGGCGAAATTAAACTCGTGCAGAGCTTCACAGTAAAACAGCATATTCGTTCCGAAAGGATAGTATCCATCGCAAAGCTTAATGCTTGTGCATTTTTCGGGAGCTGCCGTAAACAGAGAGCCATCGTAAAAATCGCCTCGTGACGGGATATTTTTCTTTGGAACAACACCCAAAATTTCGCCGCGATAAATAACAACTGCACAGTTGTAAAGCTTTTGCTCATGTCTTAGGGGAGCGCCTACAACCAAAACCACATCAAGCTCCGCACTGGCACTTACAATCTTAGCAATACCTTCTTCAGCTCCGTCCAAAAGTGCCTTGTGAAAGAACAAATCCCCTAAAGTTGCTCCCGTGACGGAAAGCTCTGGAAATACAGCTAATTTTACTCCAATGGAATCGGCGTAGGAAGCGGCCTCTATAATGCGGGCAGTATTTTCACAAGTGTCGGCAACCGTTACCTTTGGCGATACAGCGGCGACTTTAATAAATCCGTGTTTCATCTTAATTACCATAGCTTTCGCGTTAGCGAAAGCTTCCTTTCTACG
>JAZNUF010000032.1:0-10153 GCA_045592185.1 Candidatus Flemingiibacterium sp. | reverse complement strand
GACCGCTTGGCCTCCGACTTCTGCCTCAGCGGTGGATTTCGGCAAGCCTATCATCATCTGCCCCACAAGTCTGAAGCCGCGGCTTTTAATCATGCGGCAAGCGCGCTCGCCGTCCTCAGCGCTGTGACCTCGCATTGAAGCGGTCAAGACCTCATCGCTCATACTTTGAAGCCCAAGCTCGATATCCGTGACCTTGTATTTTTCAAGTATGTCAAGAATCTGCTCATCAATATAGTCGGGACGTGTGGACAGCCTTACGGACCGTGCCATACCCTTTTCAATATACCCCTCTGCAAGGGAGAGAAGATAAATCATGTCATCCTTTGGGATACCCGTAAAGCTTCCGCCGAAAAAGGCAATTTCCACCTCGTTCTTTTTATAGTCTACCGTGGAAAATTCCCTATCAAGCTGCCGGGCAACAGAGGTAATATCAAACTTTTCAACGCCCGATATTTTTCTCTGATTACAGAAAACGCAGGAATTTTTGCATCCCTCATGGGGAATGAAAATCGGTATGTTTATATGCCTCATTTGTCACCGAAAAGCACTAATGCTTCCTTGGCGGCCTGCTGCTCCGCTTCACGCTTGCTGCGTCCCTTGCCGTGACCGATGACATTGGAGTTCAGCCTCGCCTCGACCTCAAAAATCTTCGCATGGTCGGGCCCGCTTTCCCCCGAAAGAACATATTCGAGGATTTCTCCATGCTCCTGCTGCACGATTTGCTGGAGCAAAGTTTTATAATCCTTGTTTTTTCCGTTATCCACAAACTGATGAATTTCGGGAATTACAAGAGGCATGAGGAATTTTTCCACCGCCCCTCTTGAGCCGGAATCAAGATAAATCGCCGCAAGCAACGCCTCGAAGGCGTCTGCCAAAATAGAAATACGCTCCCGTCCGTGACTCATTTCCTCCCCGTGGCCAAGGCGCATATACTTGCCAAGCTCAATATCGAGAGCAAGCTTGCCAAGCGTTTTCTCGCAAACGGCGCTGGCGCGGATACGGGTCAAATCTCCCTCGGGCGTATCCGGGTACTGTTTAAAAAGGTAATCACTGACTATAATCGAAAGCACCGAATCGCCGAGAAATTCCAATCTCTCGTTGTATTCAACGCCCTTACCCTTAGGCTTACATTCATTGGCGTAAGAGGAATGGGTAAGTGCCGTCAGAAGAAGATTTTTTTCTTTGAAGCTGTATCCGATTTTTTTCTCGAACAGATCGGCAGACCGCGGTAGCTTTTCCATCTTGTCAGTTTCCTTTCTTAAGAGTGTAAATTTTTTGGCGAATCATCTCTGAAACTCCGTTGTTTATATATGCACGGGCTTGTCTTACGGCGTTTTTTACGGCTACGGCGTCAGAGCTGCCGTGAGCCTTGAATACGGGCTTGCTGATTCCGAGAAAAGGTGCGCCGCCGTACTCCCTTGAGTCAAAAGACGCCTTAAGGCTTGCAAGTTCCTTCTTAACCATAGCGGCAGACAGCATGGTTACCGTATTCTTTTTATACATACCTTTGAGCTTGCCCAGAAGAAATTTACTGAGCCCTTCTATGGTTTTTAGAACGATATTTCCCGTAAAGCCATCGGTGACAAGCACATCGCAGCAGCCAAAGGGGATGTCTTTGCCCTCGATATTTCCAACGAAGTTTATCCCCTCCGTTGACGAAAGAAGCTTGTATGCCTCTGCCACCACCGGCGTTCCTTTGTGCTCCTCGGTACCGTTGTTGAGAAGTCCGACCCTCGAGGATTTTATACCGAAAATCAACTCCATATAAGCGGTGCCTAAAATTGCAAACTCCCGCAAATTTTCGGGGGTTACGGTTACATTTGAGCCGGAATCTATAAGAATCATGGGGCGTTCCATAGGAAGAATCGTACCTATAGCTCCACGGCGGATTCCCTCGTGGCACTTTACAAGCATGGTTGCGCCCGTCATCAGCGCACCGGTGTTTCCTGCCGATATGAAGGCATCACCCTCGCCCTCTGCAAGGGCGCGAAGTCCCACACTCATGGAAGAATTTTTCTTGGACATCACCACCGCTGACGGTAAGTCCTCCATGGTGATTGTTTGGGCAGCATCCATGATTGTAATTCTCTCCATGGACAGTCCATCGCGCTGAAAAATCTCCTTAATCGCAGCTTCTTGCCCCACGAGGATAAGCTCAATATCAGGATATTCTTTCACTGCCAAGGCAGCACCCTTTACTATTTCAAGAGGGGCATTGTCTCCGCCCATGGCATCAAGAATAAGTTTCATTATTATGACCTGCTTTCCGTAAAATCAAGACAAATTGGCGTGGCAAAATCCGGTCTGAAAATGCAATTTTCATCCCTTGTCATCAGGCTCCCCTAAATTCTTTATATATTCAATAGCGCGAGCACCCATGGCTTCTCCACGGGCCTTTTTGCCGCCTTTAACCTTGAAATCAAGTTTTTTTACAAGCCCGAAATTGGCGTTCATGGGCTGGAAATTAACAACGCCCTCATCGCTTATATATGATGCAAGGGCGCCAATTACACTCTCTGCACCGAAATACAGCGGTTCCATTCCCAGAGCATATCTTGCGGCGTTAAGCCCTGCCACAAGTCCGCTGGAGGCGCTTTCCACATAACCCTCCACTCCCGTCATCTGTCCCGCAAAGAACAATCCCTCGCGGCGGCGGAGCATATATGTTCCGTCAAGGAGCTTCGGGGAATTCATAAAGGTGTTTCTGTGCATAACGCCGTAGCGTAGAAATTCCGCATTTTCAAGTCCCGGAATCATACCGAAAACCCGTTTCTGCTCGGGAAATTTAAGGTGAGTCTGAAATCCTACGAGATTATACATACTCTTTTCGGCATTTTCCTGTCGAAGCTGTACAATGGCGTGTGCCTCCCGTCCGGTAGACGGTACGGTAATACCCACCGGCTTCATAGGGCCGAAAAGCAGGGTGTCACGGCCTCTTTTTGCCATAACCTCCACGGGCATACAGCCCTCAAAAACCGTAAGCTTTTCCCCCTTATCAAAGTCGTGCAGCTCCGCTTCCTCTGCCGATATAAGAGCCTCCCAAAATCGGTTATACTCCTCCTCGGTAAAGGGACAGTTTATATACGCCGCCTCGCCCTTATCGTAGCGTGAGGCGTAAAATGCCTTGCTCATATCAATCGAATCAAAGCTGACAATAGGTGCCGCCGCATCGAAAAAGTGAAGATAATCCTCGCCGATTAAGGCAGAGATAGCCTCCGACAGCTTCTCCGAAGTCAGGGGGCCGCTGGCTATTACAGTAATCCCCTCGGGAATTTCCGTTACCTCCCCCTCGACAACCTCAACCAAAGGGTGATTTTTCAGCTTGCTTGTGATATATTCGGAAAACAGATGTCTGTCAACCGCAAGAGCACTGCCGGCAGGAACCTCCGAGGCATATGCCGCCTCGATTATCAGCGAGCCCAAAAGCCGCATTTCTTCTTTCAAAACCCCAACGGCGTTGGACAGCATATTAGAGCGCAGAGAATTTGAGCAAACAAGCTCCGCAAATCCTTCAGAATGATGGGCGGGAGAAAACTTTTTCGGCTTCATTTCGTAAAGTCTGACGGGTACGCCCAGCTTTACCGCTTGCCATGCCGCTTCGCATCCCGCAAGCCCAGCCCCAACAATATTTATGGTCTTATTCTGCATCATCGGTTTTGATTTCCCGTTTGTAGGAGCAGCCCTCATGCTTGCAAATCAGCAGGGGTTTACCCTTTTTTCGATAGAGCATATCTCCGCACAAGGGGCATTTTTCGTTTGTAGGCATATCCCAAGAGGAGAAGTCGCAGGACGGATACCTTTCACAGCTATAAAATATGGTGCGGTTCTTGCCTTTCTTCACCACAACTTTTCCGCCGCACTTAGGACAGTCCACCCCAAGCTCCTTTGTAATCTGACGAGTGGTCTTGCAGGTGGGATAGTTTGCGCAGGCATAGAAGCTGCCGAATCTTCCGCTTCTCATGACCATAGGACTTCCGCATTTATCGCAAACCATGTCAGTAGTCTTCTCAACCTTTTCCCCTTCTACCGAGTCGTCCTTAGAAAGGGGCTTCGTGTTCTTACATTCGGGGTAATTGGGACAAGCGGCAAACTTGCCGTATCTGCCGTTTTTGACCACCATGGTAGCTCCGCACTTATCGCATATGATATCGGTTGTTTCAACGGGAAGCTGATACTTTCCCTTGTCAACGGTATTTTCAGCCGTATCAAGGCTCTTTGCAAAGTCATCATAGAAGCCGTGAAGAACAGAGCTTACAGTATCAGTTCCGAGAGCAATTTCGTCAAGCTCCGTTTCCATATTCGCGGTAAACTCATAGTCCACAATATTCGGGAAGAGGTCAACCATAAGCTTTGTTGTGATTTCACCAAGCTCAGTAGGCTTTAAGGATTTGCCGTCACGGACAACATATCCTCTTGCTATAATAGTGGTGATAATTGTCGCAAAGGTGCTGGGACGACCGATTCCCCTCTCCTCGAGGAATTTTACAAGTGACGCCTCGTTGTATCTGGGTGGTGCTTCGGTAAAATGCTGTGAGGGCTGAGTCCGGTCGTGCTTCAAAATCTCGTTTTCCTCGATTTTAGGAAGTCTGGCACTCTTCTCGGGAGTATCCGTATCCGCTTCGTTGGGAGCAACGTAATCTTCCGATTCCTCATAAACGGTCATGTATCCTTGGAATTTTACGGTATAACCGCTGGAACGGAAAATATATCCCTCCGCTTCGATATCGGCGCTGACCGTATCAAGCTCCGCCGATGCCATCTGACTTGCCATAAACCGTTCCCAAATCAGCTTGTAAAGACGGTATTGGTCACCCGTGAGCATCTTTTTTATTTTATCCGGCTCAAAATTCAGGTTCGCGGGACGGATAGCTTCGTGGGCGTCCTGTGCTCCCGACTTGGTTTTATATACACGGCGCTCCGCAGGGTAGAACCTCTCGCCGTATTTGTCAATGATATATTCCCTTGCCGCTTCTGCCGCCTCATCGGCTATACGGAGTGAGTCGGTACGCATATAGGTTATAAGACCTTGAACGCCCCCATTGGCACTTCCGAGATTGATACCCTCGTAAAGCTCCTGGGCTACGCGCATGGTTCTTTGAGATTGGAAGCTGAGCCGCCGGGACGCCTCCTGCTGAAGGGTTGAAGTAATAAAGGGCGGCGCGGGATTTTTGATGCGGATAGATTTCTTCACAGACTTCACCGCAAAGGGCTTTCCCTCCACGGCTTTGACAATTTTCATTGCCTCCGCTTCCGAGGTGATGGCAATCTTACCTTTTTCATCTCCGCGGAATTTGGCTTTAATTTTTCCCCGGTTTTTGTTTTCCAAGGCTACGTCAATAATCCAATATTCCTCCGGCTTAAAGGCGTTGATTTCGGCTTCCCGTTCAACCAAAATACGGGTGGCAACCGACTGCACCCGTCCGGCAGAAAGTCCGCTTTTTATAGTTTTCCAAAGGAACGGGCTCAGCTTATAGCCCACAATTCGGTCAAGAATCCGTCTTGCCTGCTGCGAATTTACAAGTCCCATGTCTATTTCACGGGGAGCTTTCATTCCTGCTTTAACCGCTTTTTTCGTAATCTCGTTAAAGGTAACTCTTCTAATTTTCTTGTCATCAATATCGAGAGCCTTGGCAAGATGCCAGGCAATAGCCTCTCCCTCTCGGTCAGGGTCCGTTGCGAGGAAGACTTTGTCAGCATTTTTTGCCTCTTTTTTCAGCTCTTTGATAAGCGCGCCTTTTCCGCGTATATTTATATATTTCGCCTTGAAATCGTCTTCAATATCAATTCCGAGGGTGCTTTTGGGCAGGTCGCGAATGTGGCCTGTGCAGCCGACCACCTTATATCCCGAGCCGAGATAGCTTTTTACCGTGCCTGCTTTTGTAGGCGATTCCATAATTACGAGATTTGACATCTATTAATATTTCTCCTTTTGAAGTTTATAGACTGAGTTATATAAGCTTTCGATAAAGTCCGCCGGGAAGGGCTTCCACCAGCGAATAAAGCTCCAGCATCGTAAGAGAGGACATAGCCTCCTCAGCGGAAATTCCGCTTCTTGTGATTTTGTCCGTAGTAACCGCGAATGTATCGGGAATAGCATTGTATACCCGTCTTGCAACATCCCCGAGAGAAGTAAGAATTTCCTCTTTTTCGGTGGGGTCCATGGTGTTTTCCTCGCGTACGGTCTTCTCTTCCGGAATTTCATCGTCAAGGCGCGCCATTTTCGCCGCGTTACGGTAGTCATCGGGATTTGGAACGTCCGAGGACTTGTTTTCACCCTTAGGTTTTTTCGCCTTTGGCGTCTGCAGGGCTACTATTTTATCCTGCTCCTCCGGGGACAGAGGGCGGTTTTCCGAAAGAATCGGTATGCTATGATTATATTCATAGCGTATATATTTGTCATTATTGATGATTCTCTCAATTTTTTCAGTGGGTAAGCGGTCAGCAAAATCTTCGATGATGTCCTCGGTGCGAGTAACCATCTTTGCGCCGTCACGAATCATCCGGTTGGTTCCGACACTGTTCGGAGCGCCGATATTACCGGGAACGGCGTAGACTCTGCGCCCTTGGTCGCAGGCGGCTCTGGCAGTAATCAACGCGCCGCTTTTCTCCCCTGCCTCAACAACCACAACCGCGTCCGCAAGACCGCTGATTATACGGTTTCGAATAGGGAAATTACGTCCGTAGGGCGGTGTGTTCGGCGGAAATTCGCTTATTACCATGCCGTTTGAGGCTATGAGGTCAAGCATTTCTTTATTTTTCTGAGGATAAGGCACATTTATACCCGAACCCAACACCGCCACCGTTGGCTCTTCAAAAAAGACTGCCGTATTGTTTGCGGCGGAATCTATTCCGTAAGCGGCACCGCTTATGATAATCGCGCCATAGGCTATAAGCTGTCTTGCGAGGGTAAATGTCATGTGCTTTCCATAGCTCGACATACTTCTCGCTCCAATGATGCTTACACAAAATCTTTCGTTCAAATCCTCGATTTCACCGCGTACATAAAGGAGCACGGGCTTATTGTAAAGATTTTGAAGACGTTTTGGATAACTCTCAGACTTGCAATGAATGACTCTTATGCCATTCATAAAGCAAAATTCAAGAATTTTCTCCGCCTCGGAGAGGTCGTGATTTAAAAGTCTGCGAACAAATGCGGAGCTGCAATCCTTGCACGCCATCAGCTCTTCCTTCGAGGCTTCGTATATTTCCTTGGCTCCGCCCTCAAAATGCTCGAGCAATTTTATGGCATCGGAGTTACCCACGCCGTTTTTCTCAGCAAGCCATACCCAATAAATCACGTCACTCATAGTTGCGTATCCTTTCGTAAAAGCAGGCGCGGGTTTCCTCGGCAAGCCGCCGTGAAAACGCGAGCAAAAAAATTATACTACATTATAGTATACCTCTTTATATGGCAAATTTCAAGAGGTTTTTCCTTGAAAATGAAAATTTTCTTTAAATAATATAAAAATCTTCTGTTTTTATGGCGTTTTTCGTTCCGAAAATCAGCGCCTTACAAAAACGGGGCTGTAGCAAATTGAAAACTTGCGTCAAGTTGAAAGCTTGCGGCAAGCCCGGGCGCGTATAGGGGTGTTGCACTAAGTGCAACACCCCTATAGATACTATTTTACGCGGAGAGCCTCCGCAAGTCCCTCATCGGGAGTAACGTATGCCGTATAATTGGTGGTATATATTACAAACCCGGGCTTGGAGCCTGCAGGCTTACGGACGTTTTTAACAAGGGTGTAGTCCACCGCCACATTGACACCCTCCGAAAGCTTCGAATAAACCGCCGCAACAGTCGCCGCCTCGGTGAAATCCCTCTCCGATGGCTCTTGTCCCTCCGTAAACATCACGCAGTGAGAGCCGGGCGCGTTCTTTACATGAAACCAATAATCAAGCTTTGAGGCAAGCTTCGTGGTCAGATACTCGTTTTGATTGTTATTTTTGCCGCAGAGAAGACGATATCCGCCGGAGGTTTTGAACTCCATGAGCTTTGGCGCGGACAGCTTTTTGCGAGTGTAGTTCTTCATCTTTGAGCCATATCCCGCCCCGTGAAGCTCCTCACGAATTTCAAGTATGTCGTTTTCGCTCTCGGCGCGGCTGAGGGAATCAAAAACGGTATAGATGTATTCAAGCTCCGCTTCCGCAAGGCAAATTTGCTTTGACAGCTCGGTTTCCGCCGTTTTGCATTTGGTGTATTTCTTATAATACCGCTGGGCGTTTTGCTGAGGAGTCAGCCGCTTGTCAAGGGGGAGAACCACAATGGGACATTCCTCCTCATAATAATTTTCAAGCTCCGCCGATTCCATCCCTTTTGTCAGCCTGTAAATATTGCTCATTATAAGGTCACCGTAAAGCTTGTATTTGTCTTTGTCGGCGCAATCGGCAATATCCTGCCTTTGAAGGGCAAGCTTTTTGAGAATCCGTCCCTCGGCGTTGGTAAGCAACCTGAAAATATCCGATGTTCTTTGGCAAAGCCTCTCTGCCTTATCTTTTTTTATAAAATATTCGTCAAGCAGCTCTCCGAAGCTTTCACAGCGTTTCTTCACAAAGCCTCCGCCATATTCCATCGGCTCAAAAAAGAAGTATTCCACTGGCTTTCCCCGAGAATCGGACACAAGCCAAGGCTCGCATTTTTCCTCAGAAATACAATCACGGGCAAATGAAATTGCCTCCCACAGCTTATCTTTTCCGCATCGGTATATAATCCCGTCCGAACTACCGCAAGCACGGCAAGCAATTTCCCGAGCCACGGGCGCGCCGAAGCCGTAGAAGTTCCCGAGAATAAATTTATCCGCAGGCATATCCTCCGCCTTGTCGAAGGCAGCGTCAAAATCCGTCCGCGTGGCAGTTATGGGGGACAGTTTTTTCTGCTCCGGCGGCAGCTCATAGGGAAAGCCCGGCAGAATTTGCCTTACGGAGCTTGTGGCAAGGTCAATAATTTTGAGCGCACTCACCACCTTTTTCTCATGGTTAAGCAGGATAATGTTGCTGTACTTACCCATAGTTTCGGTAACAATATATTTCTTGGTTTCAAAGCCAAGCTCGTCATAGCAGTCAAAAGCGAACTCCACCGCCCTCTCGAACCCCAGCTGGGTTATTCCCGATATCCGCGCTCCCGTCAGATGCTTGCGAAGGAGCATACAGAACATAGGCGGCGTGGAGGGATTTTCCTTTACCGCCCCGGTAATATTGAAATGTGGAGTGTTTGTACCCGATGAAAGGGAAAGGCGCATATTTTTTCTTCCGAGATGGAGCAAAAGCACAAGCTCATCCTTTTCGGGCTGAGTGACTTTTTCAACCCGCGCGCCCACGATATCGCGGCGAAGCTCATTTACCACCGCGCTGACCATTCCTGCATCAAATGCCATTTTATTCTACACCGAACGAGTCGGATTCCTTTCGTTTTCTTTAGTTTCTGATTCCCACGAGATAATAAGTCATGGAAACAATTTCTGTTTCAAGCCCTGAAACAAGAGCCTCGGAGGCGTGATTTTCAGAGGCGTATTCATAGTGTACTTCACATCCCACATCGCACAAAGCATTTGCAAGAGCTACAACCGCCTCTCTGCCATATCCGTGTCCGCGGTAGTCCTCCGCCGTCTCCACACCGATTTCCATTGTTTTTGTGTCAGCGTCCACGGTAGCGTTTGTGCTGGCGACAGACACAATTTTCCCGTCTTCTACAACGCCGAAGCACCAAACACCGTAGGGGGTCATGGCGTCAATGTCGTACCCGGTAAGATTTTCAAGTCCATCGGCAGATTCAAGCCTCACGGCTCTCCCTGTGGTTTTCGGTCTGAAAATTCTGCGGCACACAGAATAATCCCGTGATTCCTCCAAAAGGCAAAAGCCTAACCTCGACAAGACTTCCTCTGCTTTTTCGCTAACCCACAAAACAGCTTCCTTTGAAAAAAGTTTTTCAGGCTCGTCACATCCGAATTTCTCAATAAATTCATCTGCCACTCCGCGAAAACTCGGATACACCTCAATCCGTATCCTGCCGGAACTTTTCATATTAGGCTCATACCTAACAACGAAAGGCATAATCAAATCGCATCCGCCTTCGTCTGAAAGCAGGCTTTTTTCTTCATCCTCGTTTTCAAAGATAACTGCCATTTTAATTACCATAGCTTTCGCGCTAGTAAAAGCT
>JAZNUF010000031.1:0-2796 GCA_045592185.1 Candidatus Flemingiibacterium sp. | reverse complement strand
GTGTTTATTATGAATATTTGGCATATTATCCTGACAATTCTAATGCTGTCTGTTCTTATTTTACTTCACGAGCTCGGGCATTTTATTGCGGCACGAATCTTTAAAGTTCCCGTTAACGAGTTTGCCATAGGTATGGGACCGAAAATTTTGTCACACAAATCGAAAAAAACGGGAACAATTTACGCTCTTCGACTTTTTCCCATCGGCGGCTTTGTTTCGATGGTGGGCGAAGACAACGACAGCGAGGATGAGAATGCCCTCTTCAGAAAGCCCCTTTGGCAGAGAATGATAATTACCGTTGCGGGCGCATTTATGAATATATTTACGGGCGTTATAGTTATGAGTATAATTGTTGTAAGCGCCCCTAAAATTGCAGGAACAACCGTGGCTCAGTTTGCCGAAAATGCCGTTACCGAGAAATCGGGACTTATGGTAGGGGATGAAATTCTCAAAATAGACAATGACGCCGTTCATGTGGCAGGGGATTTGTCTTATGAAATCATGCACGATGCCGTAGAGCCGATAGACGTGGTTGTTCGCCGCGGGGGAGATGTAATAACTTTAACTGATGTTACATTCCCGACCATCGTTGAAAGTGGTGTGATTTTCGGTATGGCGGATTTCTCGGTATATCCTGAGGAGAAAAACCTCCTAAACGTGGCGGAGCAAATTTTTTGGCGTTCAATTTCCAATGTAAAAATGGTTTGGGAAACCCTTATTGATATGGTGGGAGGAAGATACGGAATCGAACACATTTCCGGGCCAATAGGAGTAACCACCGCGGTCAGCCAGACGGCTTCAGACGGTATTGACAGCTTCCTTTCGCTTGTTGTCATGATAGCAATGAATCTTGGGGTGGTGAATCTTCTGCCTTTGCCGGCTCTTGACGGCGGACGGTTCCTTTTCCAAATTATCGAGCTTATAAGGCGAAAGCCCTTGAAGCCTCAGGTTGAGGGATATATTCACTTTGTGGGGATTGTGCTGCTGTTCTTCTTGATGATAGTTATAGCTGTTAAGGATGTTTTCACAATTTTCGGATAAAGGAAAATAACGTGGAAAATACTTTTTCACGCAGTGCTTTGTGCCTTTCTTTGCACAATGTGCAAATGCACTCTGTGCAAAGATTTTGCTTCGCTAAACCACCCACAATTCCACAGATAAGGAAGCTTTCGCAAAGCGAAAGCTATGGTTATAAAAATGACAGATACAAAAAAATCCCGTGTCGTGCGGGTTGGTAATACAAAGATTGGCGGCGGCGCTCCCATCACGGTTCAATCTATGACAAATGTTGATACCCATGATTATAATGCTGTTTACGCCCAGACGAAAGCCCTGCAATCGGTGGGGTGCGATATCGTGCGCATTGCCGTTCCCGATATTTCAGCGGTTGAAACTATTTACCGACTTAAAATTTCAGACATTTCTGTACCGCTTGTTGCGGATATTCATTTCGATTATAAAATTGCCATTAAGTGTGCCGAAGCGGGGATTGATAAAATCCGTATAAATCCCGGCAACATCGGCTCTAAAGAAAAGGTGAGAGAGGTTGTGGCCGCCTGCCGTGAGTGGGGAATACCCATCCGTATTGGCGTCAACAGCGGCTCCTTAAGGCGCGAAATTCTTGAAAAATACGGTTCGCCTACGGCAGAGGCGCTGGCAGAGAGCGCTATGGAGCACGTTCATATTCTTGAAGAATTAAATTTTGAGGACATTGTGATTTCCATAAAATCCTCGGATGTGCGCACTATGATAGAAGCCAACCGAATCCTCAGAGCCTCTGCCGACTATCCGCTACATATCGGAGTTACGGAGGCGGGAAGTCTGTCTATGGGACGGCTGAAAAGTGCGGTTGGTATCGGCTCATTGCTGGCTGACGGAATCGGCGATACTATTCGTGTATCCTTGACTGCCGATCCCCTTCTCGAAGTCAAAGAGGGAAAAGCACTTTTAAGCGCCCTCGGAATGAACTCTGCAGATTCCGTTGAGATAGTGTCATGTCCTACCTGCGGACGGACGAAAATCGGACTTATTGATTTGGTAGGTCGGTTTGAAGATGAGATTATGCCAACCCTTCATCCCTCGCGCAAGCTGAAGGTTGCGATTATGGGATGTGCGGTGAACGGCCCCGGGGAGGCGAGGGAGGCAGACATCGGTATTGCGGGCGGTGTCGGGGAAGCACTTCTCTTTAAAAAGGGTGAAATAATAAGAAAAATTCCAGAGGGCGATATTTTAAATGTTCTTCGGGATGAAATAAACCTGATGTAGTAAATAATCGGAGAGTCAAAATGAACAGATTTGACAAAATATTTGCAAAATTTGAGCAGTCCGAGGGGGATAGAAAAATTCTTGACCAGGCATCGGACATTTTGCCCCGCCTTGACCGCGAAAGACGTGTGGTCGAGGTGGGTCTGTCTTTTCCGAAGATTATTGAAAAGGATATCCTTTACGATATAGAAGAAAGGATACGTGCGGCTTACGATTTGAATGTTGTTCGCCTGCTTCCGCACTACAGTAAGGACTTGTGGGATTTATCCTATATTCCTGAGGTTATGCGTGAGCTTAACCGAGTCGGCGCCGTGTCAAGAGGCTTCTTCAATGAGTATGATTTCAGCGTCAATGAAAACAAACTTACGATTAAAGTATCCACCACTAATGGGGGAGTGGAGCTTCTTTACTGCGCAAAAACAAATGAAATTATATCAAATATTATTTTTGGCGAGTTCGGAATCAGATACGAGGTTGAGCTTGTTCATGAGGAAAACTTCAGTGACCAATCTCCCATAATCTCTGCACAGC
>JAZNUF010000030.1:0-1894 GCA_045592185.1 Candidatus Flemingiibacterium sp. | reverse complement strand
GGCTACGATCCGACTTAAAGATAGAAGTACCTCTGAGGGAAACGGTAATTAAAGAAACGGGACGGGTATATCGTGAAAAATATTTAAACATTTTCGGCTTTTCCTTTAAATTTTCAAAAAATGGCGGGAATTTACCCGAAGAATATGATAAAATAGAATCAGAGCATAAGCTGAGATTTTTCGATGTTGTGGAAGTGCCCATATCCGTAAACGAAAAGAGCTACTACGAGCTTGCGCCGGTAGTTGTGAGCTATACGCCTGACGAGGCAAAGACCGAGGCGTACAGACGTCTGCGTGAGAAATCCGCCGAATGTTTAAAAGAGGGCGAGTTGGCGGCGCGGAAAATCACGGCGGGACTTGTTGAGGGATCATATGTCATAGACTGTGAGCTGTCGGTAGTTTGCGACATTGCCGAGGAGCTGCCAATCCACACAAGCGAGGATTAAAAACACGGAAATTATACGAAAGGTTCTTAAATAATGGCTGAGAAAATAATATTGACCGATTCTTCGGAGCAGACCGCGGTTTTGTGCGGCGAGCTTGATGTGAATCTTGAAAAAATAGAAAAACACTTCGGCGTATCGGTTAGAGTTTGCGACAGCGAAAATACCGCAGGGAACAAAATAAATGTAAGCGGCACGGATATGACCGCCGTAGAGTCCGCAGTGGACGCGCTGGGCTATTTAAAACGGATGGCGAAGTTTAACGGTAATATCACCGAGCAGAATGTGGATTATGTTGTCGATATGGTGTCGGACGGAAGAAAGAGGGAGCTTTCGGAGTTTGACGATGATGCCATCTGCCTGACCAGCCGCGGCAAGCCCATTAAGGCGAAAACGGTGGGACAGAAAAAATATGTGAACGCCATAAACAAGAATACGGTAATCATGGGTATCGGACCCGCAGGTACAGGAAAGACCTTTCTCGCCGTGGCAATGGCTGTAAATGCCCTTAAATCAAAACAGGTGGAGAGAATCATTCTAACCCGCCCGGCAGTTGAGGCAGGAGAGAAGCTGGGGTTTCTCCCGGGAGATTTGCAGAACAAAATCGACCCCTATCTTCGTCCCCTTTACGATGCACTTTATGAGATGCTGGGGACAGAGGCTTATCAAAGGTATGTGGAGAGGGGGACAATCGAAATCGCTCCCCTTGCCTATATGCGCGGACGTACCCTTGATGACGCATTTATCATCCTTGACGAGGCGCAGAATACTACGCCCGAGCAGATGAAGATGTTCTTAACCCGCCTTGGTTTCAACTCAAAAGCGGTGGTTACGGGCGACCTTACCCAAAGGGATTTGCCTTTCGGCAAAAAAAGCGGACTTGCTCAAGCTGTGAAGATACTTGAAGGAATTGACGGCATCGCGATTCACCGTTTCAGCGAAAAGGACGTGGTACGTCACAGACTTGTGCAGAAGATTATTTTGGCGTACGAAAATTACGATAGAAGCAAAAAAGACGATGACGGACATACCCGTACAAAATTTAGATTTGAGGAGCAAAAGGGAAAGGATTTATAAACCATGAAACATTATATACATTTTACAGACGAGCAGGATAAGCGCCGGGTGACAAGCGAGCTTCGCTGTCTTGTTAAGGCGGCTATATATTCGGCGTTATTCTACGAGGATTTTGGCAGGGCGGCGGAAATTTCCGTCACCTTTACCGATAATGAGGGTATTCGGGCGATAAACAGAGAGCACAGAGATATTGATTCTCCAACCGATGTGCTTTCTTTCCCAATGATAGAGCTTGAGGATGATTTTGATACCAATATGGGGACGGGCGCACTGCTTCTCGGAGATATTGTCATTTCCCTCGAACGGGCGGCAGAGCAGGCCGAAGAATACGGACACAGCTTTACACGCGAGGTGGCATTCTTGACGGTACATTC
>JAZNUF010000029.1:0-6398 GCA_045592185.1 Candidatus Flemingiibacterium sp. | reverse complement strand
GCTGCTGCTGACCGCCGGAAAGCTGGTTCACGCCGCGCTTATCATAGCCCTTAAGGTCAACAAGCTCAAGCATCTCACCGACACGGCGGGAAATCTCGGATTCTTTAACATTCTTAATTCTGAGTCCGAAAGCCACGTTTTCATATACATTGAGGTGTGGAAAAAGAGCATATTTCTGAAACACAGTGTTTACAGGACGCTTATGGGGCGGCAAGTCATTAACTCTTTTACCGTTAAACAAAACATCTCCGGAATCGGGAGTGATGAACCCACCGACAATTCGCAGCGTGGTGGTCTTACCGCAACCCGAAGGCCCGAGCAGTGTCACAAATTCCTTATCATGAATATCAAGGTTGATTCCTCTAAGAACCTTTTCGCCCTCGTATTCCATGGTGATATCCTTGAGCTGAATAATTTTATCCATAATACCAATTCCTTTTCTTTTATTTTTCAATAGACAGAGAACAAGGGAAACCTTTTCCGAAAAAAGCTTCCCCCTGACCGCCTACACGGCAAATTAACCCCGTGTAAGAAGCCCCCTATATTGGTGATGGAAATATTGTATCAGAAATAAAATAAAAAATCAATAGGTTTTAGAAAAAATTTTATTTTTTTCGCGATTTTTTTGAAAAATCCATGATTTTTTTGATTTTTCCGTAAAAAAGTCGAAAAAACCGTCCGAAAGCTCTCGAAATCATGCTTTTCGGACGGTTTCCTTGATTTAATTTGAAAACGGTGCCCAATGGGACATCAGGGCAAGAGCGGCTCTTATTCCGTCAATTCCGGCACTGGTAATACCGCCTGCATATCCTGCTCCCTCGCCGCAGGGATACAAGTTACTCGCGCTTATGCTTGTAAGGTCATCATTTCTTAAGATCCTAACCGGAGATGAGGTTCTGCTTTCAACTCCTGTGAGAATGGTGTCAGGGCAATCAAAGCCTTTCATCCGCTGACCAAATTTTCGAAATCCCGTCTTCAGCAATTCCCCAACGAAAGGCGGCAGAATCTCCGACAAATCGCAAAGCGTGTATTCACCGCCCCTATATGTGGGCGTAACACGGCCGGGCTTTGTGAAATTGGCTTTTTTCCCGTTTAAAAAGTCACCGAGAGTTTCGACAGGTGCACGGTAATCGTGGCTGCCGTTATCCGCAGCCCTAAAGGCCGCCCTCTCAATTTGACGCTGAAATTCCACGCCGGCACGCCAAGTACCGCCTAAATCTTCGGGAAAAACCGAAACGGCAATAGCGGCGTTGGCATTTTTGCCGTCACGGGCATATCTGCTCATGCCGTTTGTAACAACTCCGCCCTCTTCGCTGGCACTTGCCATAACCTCGCCTCCGGGACACATACAAAAGCTGTATACCCCTCGTGCGCTGTCCGAAACAAGTCCTTTCTGATTCTCGCGGTAGGAAAGGGAATATTCGCCCGGAGGCAATATTCTGTTACCTTTATTATCCGCATATTTTATGGCATCGCCATAAAGCATTCTGTCAATATCCTCTTGAAGATGCTCTGCCCTCACTCCCACCGAAAAAGGCTTAGGAGCAAGCGTAAATCCGTGGCTTGCAAGCATATCATAGGTATCTCTCGCGCTGTGGCCTACAGCAAAAATCACCGTGCTTACCGGGATTTCCGTGATGTTTCCTTTATGGTAAAGTTTCGCCGCAGTCACCTTTCCGTTTTTTATCTCCAAGTCAGACAACATGGTTTCAAATTGGATTTCGCCCCCGAGAGAAACAATCCTCTCTGCAATTCCTTCAACCACCGACAGAAGCTTATCTGTCCCCACATGAGGCTTTGCAAGCCATAAAATTTCCTGCGGTGCGCCGAACTCCACAAATCTTTCAAGTATATATGAGCACCTTGAATCATTGATTCTTGTCACAAGCTTGCCATCGGAAAAAGTTCCTGCTCCACCTGCGCCGAATTGAATATTGGTGTTGGTATCAAGCTTGCCCGATGCAATAAATTCCGCCACACGCTTACTGCGCATTTTTACGTCACAGCCTCGTTCCACCACCAAGGGATGATAGCCGTTTTCGGCGAGCATGAGCGCCGCAAACATACCTGCAGGACCAAATCCAACCACAAGCGGCCTGTATTCTAACTTATCGCTTCCGTATTCCGCACAAATAGGCTCTCGTTTAACAATATCAATATCCGCCATTGATGACAGCTTTTCAAGCTTTTTCTCGCTTATATCACATTCTATGGCAACTGACATAACGAAGCTGGGGATATCCGCACCACCCCTCCGTCTTGCGTCAACAGAACGCTTATTGACAGACGCGCAAATGAATTCTCCATCGCCGATGAAAGCACGGCGCCGCGCCGCTGTGAAGTAATCTTCAAGCGGCGCGGTGATGGGAAGCTTTATGTTTTTTACAATTATCTGTTTTATCATGACAATATTTATTCCACTGTTATATCTACTTTGTAACTGCCCACCTCGTAAACGGTACCGGACAATGCCTTAGCGATTTCTATGGTAACAGGCACTTCATGAGTAGTTCCGGGGGTGTTGGGACAAGCCCCAAGGTCAATGTTGGCAGTAATGTTATTGGAGCTTAAAAGCGACAGTGCTGTTTTCGTACCCCGGAAAGTCACACTGATTCCCGTAGGCGGAGTAAATTTAATACCGTTTGGATTAAGTATATTAAAGTCAGTAACAACAATTTCTCTTGTTTCCGTGTTCTTATGGACAATTTTCAAGCTTGCAGATACCGTTCCGCTTACATTTTCCACATCCTCGGGCAGAGGTATTTCAACACTTAGAACACTATTGCCGTCTACGGTTTTTTCATCAAGAGGCAATCCTATCGATGTTATCTTGGAAAGAACATCCGGGTCGCCCTTTATCTTTATACTGCTTGGGGATACTGTAATTTCGGAATTATATGAATTATAATATCCGTATTTGTAATCTACCGCCAACGGCACATCCTTGTATGCGAATACAGGTATTAATACGGAAATTTCCGTAGCGTGCAGCTTGACATAAGGATTTGTAACGGTCGTTCCGTCTTTATTTATAAGCTCAAGCTTACCAATGGCGGTTAAGGTCTTGTTAATACGTCCAAGGTCAAGCACCACTCTCGCGTGAGAAATTTTATTTAACTCCGCCTCCGGCCCCGTAACATTTACCGTTTGCACGTCAGGCTCCGGAGTTCCCATGGAATAAGTGGCATCCATTGAATAAAGGGGCTCAACCTGCACGGGTACATTGACAGAAATACTCTTGTCGATATACACCCGTATCATGCTTGCCGATTGTCCTACCACCTGCACGCCCTTGGGTAAACTCACTTTAATGGCAAGGGACTGCTCACCGGAAGTCTTTACCCCACTTACGTCCACATACGCAGTTATGTTTTCGAGAGTGACGCCCTTTATGTCGGCGCGTGCTCCCTCTAGAGTAAGATCAACAGTATAATCGTAACCGCTGATTACGGAGAGACCAAGCTCTGATTCCATAACCTCCGTACCCTGCACAATTATCGGTACTCCCCGAAAAACCTTTTCGTCAATGGTGCTGCTTGTTCCAACCACATAAAACCAAAGTACAACAGCCGCAAGGACACAGAGCACCTTAGCCGCTGCGTTTTCAAATCTGCCCACCTTTACGCGATAAGCACCGGGCTCGTTTTCATTTTGATTTATATTCTCTTCGACAGTTTGGTTTACATTATTTTCGTCTTTCATACACTTTCTCCATACCGCGCCCAACTCTAGACTGTGCGGTTCAAAAATTATTTGTTTTCTGAATCTGAACGTTTAGTAAGTCTGCCGAGAGCGTTTTTTTTGCCTGATTTTCCCTGAAGCTCCTCGGTTATCAAGAGCTTTGTCAGTTCTTTTTTCAGGGTATTGTAATTGAAATTACGTTTAAGCACTCCCTCAAAAGCTATGGAAATAGTTCCCGTTTCTTCGGAAACCACCACAACAACAGCATCGCTGTTTTCGCTCATTCCGATAGCGGCGCGATGACGGGTGCCAAGATCTTTAATTATGTCGTCATTTGTAGACAGGGGAAGAAAGCAGCCTGCCGAATGAATACGGAAATGACGTATTACCATTGCCCCATCGTGAAGGGGTGCTTTATTAAAAAAGATGTTTCGTATGAGAAAGGATGTAACATTTGCATTCACCAGCGTACCGGTTTTTATGATATCCCCGAGCTTTGTACTTCGTTCAATTACAATCAGCGCACCTGTTTTATCAAAGGACATATCGCACGCCGCTTGTGTGATTTCGGCGATTGCCTGATGTGCCTGAGTCACGTTACCCGATTTAGCCTCGCTTATATTGCGAAGTCCCTTAAGCGGCTCCGCACCGACCTTTTCAAGGGCAGAACGAAGTTCGGGCTGAAATACAATGATAACCGCAATAATTCCCACTTGAAATATGTTGGTAAGAAGGAATCCGAGAACGTACATATTGAGCAGCTCACTTAGCATGAGTACGAGAATCAAAATAAGGATTCCCACCGCAAGCTTCCCCGCCCGGCGCTCTCTTATAAACTTATAAATGTAATAAAACAGAAACGATACAATCGCAATATCAATAATGTCTATGAATGATATATCAGTAAGAATATTCCAAAATCCGGAAAGTGCGTTTGTGATGTATTCCATAAGCAAGTATTCCTTCTGTCGGTTGACTGTAAAATAGAATTAATACGTATACATATATATTGTATCACAAACAAAGCAAAATTTCAAATGATTCACAAAAAATTAACTTATGAATTGAAGTTTTATCACTGTAGTAAAATATGTACAATTTACAGCTCAAAAAAAACTAATAAATTTTCAAAAATGTTCTTTTATTTTAGCTTATTTTATGATATAATATATTATATGGCAAAAAAACGAAGTATTATACATAATTATCTGGGTAAAGGTAAATGCTTGAAGCTCTGAAAAATCTAAAAAATATTGTAATCGTCTGCGGTCACTACGGTTCGGGAAAAACAAATTTTTCCGTAAACCTCGCGCTCGCCGCAGCTGACGAATCCCGTAAGGTCACGCTGATTGACCTCGATATCGTAAACCCATATTTTCGTGCTGCGGATAATGCCGATGAACTTGAATCCCAAGGCATTAGATGTATCTACCCCAACTTTGCCAATACCAACGTAGATGTTCCCTCCCTTCCCCCTACCGTTATGGGAGCTTTGGAAACGGCAACGATAGATAAGGACAATCTTACAATTCTTGATGTGGGTGGGGACAACGGTGCCGTGGCCCTTGGTATGTACAACCGATTTTTACCTATGGGTAGCTACGATTTACTTTATGTTATCAACAAATACCGTCCTCTTACCGAGGAGGCTTCCGATGCGGTCGATTTACTTCGTGAAATCGAGTCTATAAGCCGCCTCCGTGCCACGGGAATTGTAAACAATTCAAACATTGGCGGGGAAACATCAATCTCGGACATTGAAATAACCGACAAGTGGGCAAAGGAAATTGCCGATGACTGTTCACTGCCGCTTATTTGCACCTGCTATGAGAAAGGGTGCGTGAACAGTCCCAGGGTAACAAATCCCTTTCCCATCACCAACATAACAAGGCGCATTTTTTGAATTCCACAATAAAATTTACGCCGCGATGCGGCAGATTGGAGATAGTATGAACAAGGTTACATTTGACAAGGATTTATGTAAAGGCTGCGGACTTTGCGTTACCGTATGCCCCAAAAAAATCATCGCTCTCGACAATGATGTCCTTAACAAAAAAGGTTATCATCCCGCGGGAGTAAAAGAGATGGAAAAGTGCATTGCCTGCGCTATGTGCGCCACCATCTGTCCCGATGTAGTAATTAAAGTCGAAAAAGATGCTTAATAAGGAGAATACAAATGGCTAACAAGGTACTTATGAAAGGTAACGAAGCTATTGCGGAAGCGGCAATCAAAGCAGGCTGTCTGCATTTCTTCGGATATCCCATCACCCCCCAAACCGAAATTTCCGAATATATGGCAAAGCGTATGCCCAAGGTTGGCGGTCTTTGCCTTCAGGCAGAATCAGAGGTTTCTGCGATTAATATGATTCTCGGCGCGGCAGCTTCCGGCACTCGTTGCCTTACTTCCTCGTCATCCCCCGGAATTTCCCTTAAGAGCGAGGGTATTTCCTACATAGTCGGAAGTGACCTTCCCTGCGTTATCGTAAACGTACAGCGCGGCGGTCCCGGCCTTGGCGGTATCCAGCCCTCTCAGCAGGACTACTACCAGGCAACAAAGGCTAACGGACACGGCGATGAACATCTTATTGTTCTCGCCCCCTCATCGGTTCAGGAAATGGCTCAGATGACCGGCGAAGCCTTTGACCTTGCTGACATCTACCGTACCCCCGTCATGATTCTTGCTGACGGAGCGCTTGGTCAGATGATGGAGCCTGTTG
>JAZNUF010000028.1:0-5341 GCA_045592185.1 Candidatus Flemingiibacterium sp. | reverse complement strand
ATAAAAAAGCCATTCGCCTGGACGAATGGCTTTGTTATTTGGCAGGGGCACAAAGGCTCGAACTCTGGACACGCGGTTTTGGAGACCGCTGCTCTACCAACTGAGCTATACCCCTGTATTTTTGCGACACTGATATGATACCATACTTTTGTGTTAATGTCAATAGTTTTTTCGAAAAAAATGTCCGATTTTTTAAGGGTTTATCATTGACAAAGTTGGCTGTGTGTGATATAATATATTACATAGTGTTGTTTTTAACATTACTGAGGTTAAAAAGCAACACGCAAACGGATAAGGAGGCAATCCCATGAATCCATCACGCAGAAAAGTCATAAAGGAATTGCTCTCGGAAAAAGCTTTTATTTCTTTAAAGGAGCTTGAGGAGTTGTTCCCTGAGGTGTCAAGCATGACACTGCGCCGTGACATTGAATATTTTGAAAATCAAGGCGATGCTATCAAAGTGCGTGGCGGTGCTCGGTCAATGAAGTTTATCACCACATCTATGGAAGAGTTCTTCCACACCCGAATGTCTGAAAACATGGCTGCGAAAAAGCGTATCGCGGCTCGGGCGGCAGAGCTTGTAAAGAGCGGAAGGTCTTTATTTCTTGACTCGGGTACTACTGTTTTGACGTTGGCTTCGTTGCTGCCGGATGAAAGATTTACTATTGTTACCACAGGCCCCAATATAGCTCTTGAACTCATTAAAAAGAGGCAGCCGATAGTAAATTTGGTCGGGGGAATGGTTAACCGGAATAATATTTCCATTTCGGGAAGTCAAGCCTTGCAGTTCCTTGATAATATCAACATTGATATCGCATTTGTGGTTCCATCGGGCTTCTCTCTGAGAGAGGGATTCACTGTGGGAAATTATCCCGAATGTGAACTAAAACAGATGATTGTTAAAAAGGCACGGCATCTTGTTATGTTGGTGGATACATCAAAAATTGACCGCAGCTTGCCTTTTACGTTTGCACATCTCGAGGATGTCAATACCATCGTTGCGGACAAACCTTTGCCCGAGGATTTAGCCGAAGCGGCTATGTCTGCAGGGGTTGAGGTGTTAATTGCCGAATAATGGCATACATATTAAATCAAGTCAACAAATTTAATTGAAAGGAAGAAAATATAATGGCAACATCAGTAATAATGCCCCGTCAGGGACAAAGCGTTGAAAGCTGCATTATAACCGAGTGGGCTAAGAAGAAAGGCGACACCGTTAATGTAGGTGACGTGCTCTTTTCTTACGAAACCGACAAATCAAGCTTCGATGAAAAGTCCGAAGTGGCAGGAACACTTCTTGAAGTATTCGCAGCCGAGGGCGATGACGTACCCTGCCTTGAGGTAGTGTGCATCATCGGAGATGCGGGAGAGGATATCTCTGCGCTCATCCCTAAGAAAGCAGATACACCTGCAGAGGCTGCTCCTGCGGCCGATACTGCACCCGCAGCGGAACCTGTAGCGCCTGCCGCTGTACCGGCAGCAGTACCTACTGCAGCAGTATCTGCTGCAAACGTATCGGAGGGCAATCTTCTCAGAATATCCCCCAGAGCTAAGAATCTCGCACTTAAGGGAGGCGCAGACCTTTCGCAAGTAGCTGCCACCGGTCCTATGGGCAGAATCATCGAGCGCGATGTAAACGCACTTCTTGATTCCGGCAAGACTACCACTGTGGAGGCGGTTGAGCGCTATCTCGCAGGTGAGCGTACTGCTCAGACTGTAGCAGCACCTGCTGAGGTTGCCGCAGCTCCTGTGGCAGATGCAAACGGCTATACAGATGTCAAGATTACCAATATCCGTAAGGTTATTGCGAAATCCATGCACGCATCCCTCTCAAACATGGCACAGCTCACCCTCAATGCTTCCTTCGATGCCACCGAAATCATGGCATTCAGAAAGAACCTCAAGGCAAACGGTGAGGCTCTTGGCATGGGTAATATCACTATCAATGATATCGTTCTCTACGCGGCAGCTAAAACACTTATGTCCCATAAGGATATAAACGCTCATTGGCTTGACGATGTAATGAGAATTTTCGACAACGTAAATATGGGTGTTGCTGTTGATACCGAGCGTGGACTTATGGTACCCACCATTATGGCGGCTAACAAGATGTCCCTCTCCGAGCTTTCCGCAAACGCTAAAGCGATTATCAAGGAAACTCAGTCCGGCTCTATTTCCCCCGACAAGCTCTCCGGTGCTACATTTACTGTAACCAACCTGGGCTCTCTGGGCGTTGAAAGCTTTACGCCCGTTATTAATCCCCCTCAGGTTGCAATCCTCGGCGTATGCGCTATCACTCAGCGCGTAAAGGCTGACGGCAGCACATACCCTGCAATGGGACTTTCTCTTACCTTTGACCACAGAGCTCTTGACGGTGCTCCTGCGGCTCGTTTCCTCAAAGACCTTTGTGCAAATCTTGAGCATTTCTCGCTCATGCTTGCCAAGTAAGTTAGGAGGACGAAACAATGTATGAGCTTATAATTCTCGGCGGTGGTCCTGCCGGCTACAATGCGGCTGAACGTGCCGCAGAGGGCGGACTTTCCACTCTCGTTATCGAAGAACGTGCTCTTGGCGGCGTATGCCTTAACGAAGGATGTATCCCTACAAAGACACTTCTCTATTCCGCAAAGATTTTTGACTATGCAAAGCACAGCACCGATTACGGTGTTACTCTTCCCAACGCTTCCATTGACCATGCGGCAGTTGTTGCTCGCAAGGACAAGGTTGTAAAACAGCTTGTGGGCGGTATTGGCGCCAAGATGAAGCACGGCGGAGTTACTGTTGTTAATGCTCACGCCGAAATCACCGGCAGAAACGGTGATGTATTCACCGTTAAGGCAGGAAACGAAACCTATGAGGGACGCAGACTTCTTATTTGTACCGGTTCCTCGGCGGCAGTTCCACCCATCCCCGGGCTCAGAGAGGGAGTCACAAGCGGTTTCGTTAAAACCAACCGCGAAATTCTCGATATGACTACCGTTCCGAAGCAGCTTGTTGTTATCGGCGGCGGTGTAATCGGTATGGAGATGGCTTCCTACTTCAATTCTATCGGTTCTAAGGTTACGGTAATCGAAATGATGGACCACATTGGCGGACCTACCGACAGCGAAATTGCAGCTATTCTTCTTAAGAATTACAAGAAGAAGGGCGTTGAGTTTATGCTTGGCGCAAAGGTTACCGGCGTTGGTACAGATTCCGTTACCTGCGAGTTTGAGGGCAAGACCGTATCCGTTGCAGCTGACTGCGTACTCTGCGCTGTTGGCCGCCGTGCAAATACTGCCGGCATCGGTCTTGAGAATATCAACGTTCTTACCGAGCGCGGCGCAATCGTGACAAGCGAGTGCGGACGTACCAATATTGGTGGCGTATGGGCTGCAGGTGACGTAAACGGCAAGTCCATGCTTGCTCACACTGCTTACCGTGAGGGTGAGGCAGCTGTAAACGATATGCTCGGTAAAAAGGATTCCGTGAACTATGACGCGATTCCTGCAGTTATCTACACAAACCCTGAGGTTGCATCTGTCGGCGAAACCTCCGATACCGTTAAGGCTAAGGGACTTGACGCTAAGGTTGAGTCTTTTACTCTCAAATACAGCGGCAGATATGTTGCCGAAAACGAGGGCGGTGACGGCATCGTCAAGATTATTATTGACAAGGAACACAGACGTGTTCTCGGCGTACACATGATTGGTACTTATGCTTCTGAAATTATCTATGGCGCAGCCATGATGGTTGAAAAGCAAATGCGCGTTGAAGACGTACGCAATTTTGTGTTCCCCCATCCTACCGTATGCGAAGTTATCCGCGAGGGTATGTTCGGAATATAAAAACTATGTACTGTTCGGCTGAAGCTACGACTAAAGCCGAGGTAAATAAATTCAACATAATTTAATTAATATAAAGGAGATTTTATCATGCCAAAGAGTCAATATGTAGATCCCGGCAAGGCCTTTGAAGCAGGTTATATCCATTTTGAGGATATTCCCGTTTGCCAATATAACAAGACCTTTGCAGAAGAAAAGAAGCTTTACACTAAGGAAGATTTCATGCGCATTTACCGCGACATGGCAATCATCCGCGAGTTTGAAACTATGCTTAACGAGGTTAAGGTTAAGAGCGAATACAACGGCGTTGCTTATAACAACCCCGGTCCTGCTCACCTTTCCATCGGTCAGGAACCATCTGCAGTCGGCGAAGCTTACTGCCTCGACATCAACGACTTCTCTTTCGGCTCTCACAGAAGCCACGGAGAAATCCTCGCAAAGGGACTTTCCTCCATTCAAAAGCTTGATGATACCGAGCTTTACGACATCATGAAGGAATTCCTTGACGGTGCTGTACTTAACGTAGTTGAAAAGCATATGAACGCAGGCGGCAATATTAAGGAGCTTGCAATCAACTTCCTCCTTTATGGTGCACTTGCTGAGGTATTTGCTCGCAAGACCGGCTTTAACCGCGGTCTTGGCGGCTCTATGCACGCTTTCTTCATTCCCTTCGGACTTATGCCCAACAACGCAATCGTTGGTGCATCTGCTCCTATCGCACTCGGTGCGGCTCTTTATAAGCGTTCTAACCACAAGCCTGGTATCGTTATCTCCAACTGCGGTGACGGTGCTACCGGACGCGGTCCTGTTCTCGAAGCTCTCAACTTTGCTTCTATGGACCAGATAACCAAGCTTTGGGGCATGGATGGCAAGTATTCCGCAGACGGAATGCCTATCCTCTTCAACGTATTCAACAACCACTACGGTATGGGCGGTCAGACCCGCGGCGAAACCATGGGCTTTGATATGGTTGCACGTCTTGGTGCCGGCTTCAATCCCAGCGGAATGCACGCTGAGCGCGTAAACGGTTACGATCCTCTCGCAGTTATTGATGCTGTTACAAGAAAGAAGCAGCTTCTCCTCGAGGGTAAGGGCCCCGCACTTCTCGATGTTGTTACCTACCGTGTATCCGGTCACTCCCCCTCTGACTCCTCTACCTACCGTACACAGGAGGAAATTGAGGCATGGAAGGCAGCTGACCCGATTGTTGCATTCAAGAACAAGCTCATTAAGGGTAAGATTGCAACCGAAAACGATTTCGTAGTAATGCATGAGCAGATTACGGCTCGTATGACCGAAATCATGAAGCTCGCTATCAACGATGAGATTTCTCCTCGTATGGATCTCCAGAAAGAGCCCGATGCTATCGCTTCCATTATGTTCTCTAACGAGAAGGTTAAGAGCATGGATCCCGATCGCGAGGCAGACGTTCTTATGCCCAAGGAGGAGTGCCCCAGAGTCAAGGAGATCGCAGAAGTCGGAGGCCAAGCGGTCTTAGGAAGACAAGAGGCAAGTCC
>JAZNUF010000027.1:0-1975 GCA_045592185.1 Candidatus Flemingiibacterium sp. | reverse complement strand
CATGGCTACGATCCGACTTAATGCAAAGGTGGATGAGGGAAGCATTGAATATGGCGGCAGAAATTTATTGAAGCTAAAGGAAAAAGAGCTTTGTAAGCTTCGCGGCAATAAAATTGCCATGGTGTTTCAAGACCCTATGTCAAGCCTTAATCCCATCATGAAAATCGGGAGGCAGATTGAGGAATCCATAATTTTGGGAATGGGCGAGGGGAAAAAGCTTGAGCGCAACGAGCTTAGAAGCCGCTGCATCAGTCTGATGGCGGAGGTTGGAATCGGCGATGCGGAAAAACGGTATAATATGTATCCTTTCGAATTCTCCGGAGGAATGAGGCAAAGAATTGTAATCGCTATGGCACTTGCGGCAAATCCCGAAATACTCATCTGCGATGAGCCGACTACCGCCCTTGACGTTACCGTTCAGGCACAGATTTTGGAGCTGTTTGAAAAGCTTAAAGAAGAGCGTGGCCTCTCTATGATTTTTATTACTCACGACCTTGGCGTGGTAGCGGGAATTGCCGATAGAGTGGCAGTTATGTACGCAGGGAAGATTGTGGAGCTCGGGCGTGTTGAGGATATATTTTATCGTCCTGCCCATCCGTACACATGGGCACTTCTTTCAGCCATGCCTGACCTTGACACAAAAGGACGGCTTGCACCCATCCCCGGCTCTCCTCCTGACCTCACCTCTCCACCTCCCGGCGATGCCTTTGCATACCGCAACAAATACGCCATGAAAATAGATTTTATAAAGGAACCTCCCAATTTTAAAATATCTGATACTCATTATGCCGCTGCTTGGCGGCTCCATCCCGATGCTCCGCCTACCGAGCCGCCTCCGGAGCTTACGGAGCGAATTCGCAGAATGGTGAAGGAGAGAAAAAATGCAGGAAAATAAGAAGCTTCTCAGGGTTGAGGGACTGTGTAAATATTTTAAATTTGGTAAAGAGGAGCTTCGTGCCGTTGAGAATGTTAGCTTTGAAGTAAAAAGTGGAGAGGTATTCGGACTTGTGGGGGAATCCGGCTGCGGAAAAACCACACTCGGCCGAACTATAATCGGACTTTATCCTCCCACATCGGGAAATATATATTTTAACGGCAAGCGAATTTCCGCGGGAACCTATGGATACCGTCAGGCGATAGAACGAGCGAAAAAAGAATACCGCTTGTCCGAGGGGATAAGCGGAGGGCGCGAGAATATTTTGAAGGTTATCGAGTACAACAAAAAGCAGATGGAATATGCTGCAGAGGATAATAGGAAAAGTGGCGGCCGTGACATGGGAATCCAGATGATTTTTCAGGACCCCATATCCTCCTTGGACCCACGAATGACTGTCCGCGAAATTATTTCAGAGGGGCTTATTATAAAAGGTGCAAACAGAGAAGAAATTGACAGACGTGTAAATGAAATGCTTGAGCTTGTCGGACTTCGAAGAGAATACGGCGGACGTTATCCTCACGAATTTTCCGGCGGACAGCGTCAAAGAATCGGTATTGCAAGAGCGCTCATCATGGAGCCCAAGCTCATAATTGCGGACGAACCCGTTTCAGCTCTTGATGTATCTGTGCAGGCGCAGGTGATAAATTTGATGGATGACCTTAGAAAAAGCCTTGGACTTACATTGATTTTTGTGGCTCATGACCTATCGGTCGTCAAGTATATTTCCGATAGAATCGGGGTTATGTACAGCGGAAAATTAGTTGAGGTTGCGCCATCGGAGGAGCTTTTTGAAAATCCCGTTCACCCCTATACTAAGGCACTTCTTTCCGCTATTCCCATCGCTGACCCCATTCAATCCCGAGGGCGGAGAAGAATCGTTTATAAGCCCTCGGAGGCGGATTTGTCAGGCGAACTCTCAATGGTAAATGAGGGACATTATGTTATGGGGGGCTGAAATGCGGTTGATTTACGTGGTGATTCTGAGTATTTGTATTTTATTTAAAAATCCCATGAATGCTTCTACTATTGGCGAATTGT
>JAZNUF010000026.1:0-4574 GCA_045592185.1 Candidatus Flemingiibacterium sp. | reverse complement strand
AAGCTTGATTTTTATAAACGTCGTGAACGCAGAAAAATACCGATAGACGGACCGCCAAATGTCTATTCGGATTTATGCGCTTACACGGCGCGGTTTGTTGTGAATATTTTTCGGACGGTTTTCGCCCGTTTTTCCGTCTGCGCAAATCTTTTACCGCAGAAATCTTGAACTTTAATATATTGCCCCCTTAATGGGGAACGAAAATTTATACATAAATCCAAATTTTGAAAGGATAGTGAATTTATTGGCAAAAAGCAAAAACAATTCAAAACTCAAAATAATTCCCCTTGGCGGACTTGGTGAAATCGGAAAAAACATCACCGTCCTTGAATACGAAAACGATATCATAGTAGTGGATTGCGGATTAGGCTTCCCCGATGACGATATGCTGGGTGTAGACCTGGTCATCCCCGATGTGACATACCTTGAAAAAAACATTGACAAGGTTCGCGGCTTCGTATTAACTCACGGTCACGAGGACCACATTGGAGCACTTCCCTACGTTCTTAAAACAGTAAATGCGCCCGTATACGGGACACGGCTCGCCGTAGGAATCGTAGCCAACAAGCTCACCGAGCACACCTTTAAAACCAAGCCGCAGCTCAATGCCGTAGAGGCAGGCGATGTGGTCAAATTGGGTGTATTTTCAGTTGAATTTGTCCGCGTGAACCACTCTATTGCCGATGCCTGCGCTTTGTCTGTCAAAACCCCTCACGGCATAGTGTTTTTCTCGGGCGACTTCAAGTTAGACCTCACTCCCGTTGAAGGCAAAATAATGGACATACCGCGAATCGGTGAAATCGGAAATCACGGCGTTACGATGCTTCTATGCGAATCCACCAACGTTGAGCGTCCGGGTTACACTCCGTCAGAAAAAAAGGTGGGGAAATCCCTTGACGGAATTCTGGTGCAATATCCCGACAAACGCGTCATTATCGCAACCTTCTCATCAAATGTCCATCGCGTACAGCAAATCATAAATGCCAGTGCTGCCCACGGACGCAAGGTCGCCGTCACGGGCAGAAGCATGATAAACATTGTAAATACGGCAATCGAGCTCGGATACATGACTGTTCCTGACGGAACGCTTATTGACATAAACGAAATCAAGCGTTACCGAGATGACCAGCTTACCATCATTACCACGGGAAGTCAGGGTGAACCTATGAGCGCCCTCTACCGCATGGCCTTTGCCGACCATGACAAGGTAAAGCTCGGTCCCGGCGACTTGGTTGTAATCAGTGCAAATCCGATTCCGGGAAATGAAAAGCTAATCGGAAATATAATAAACGAGCTGTTCAGAAAAGGAGTAAGCGTTCTCTACGATGCCCTGGCCGATGTCCATGTTTCCGGTCACGCCTGCCAAGAGGAGCTGAAGCTGATGCACGCGCTTACAAAGCCTAAATTCTTCATGCCCGTTCACGGCGAATATCGCCATCTCATCAACCATAAAAATTTGGCGGTGGAGATGGGAATGGCGGAAAATCACATATTTATTCCTGAAATCGGAAAAGTGTTGGAAATTGACAGAAACGGCGCAAAGTGGAACGGTACTGTTCCCAGCGGTAAGATTCTCGTTGACGGATATGGCGTTGGTGATGTCGGAAACATAGTCCTCCGCGACCGCCGTCATCTCTCTCAGGACGGAATCATAATTGTGGTTGCTACGGTCGATATTGAAAACCATCTTCTTATATCTGGTCCCGATGTGGTTTCTCGCGGATTCGTATATGTGCGCGAGGCGGAAGAGTTGATGGATGAGATACGCGGCATCGCTCGTTCTGCTGTTGAGGGCTGCCTTGACAACGGTGTTACCGATTGGTCTGAACTTAAGGGCTGTGTAAAGGACGATTTAGCTAAATTCCTATATCAAAAAACCAAACGCAAGCCTATGATTTTGCCCGTAATTATGAATATGTAAAAGAAATAGGAGCTTTCCGGAGAGGAAAGCTCCATTTTTGTGATTTTAAGACATAATGATGCGCCTGCGAAATATTATCGCAAGCGCATCTCGGTTAGCAATTAGTGCAAGATTTCTTTACAAAGGACTCACAGTCAACGCACTGACATACCGTGGGGTTTGCCTCATGAGTTGCAATCTTCACCTTGTTAAGAGTGCAGTAATCTTCGTTCTGACAGTGATATTCGCACTGCTTTACGGAACATTCGATGGAGTGGTTAGGAGTTTTGTTATCCATGATAATACCTTGCCTTTCAAGCTCTGATTTTTCGCCTCATTGGGCGACTTTATTTGAGCCGACAGTTGCCGACCTCGGTATTATTCTTATCATGGAAGGACGGTTTTATTCGAAAAATTTATTGATTTTCAATTAGTTTAAGTAAAAATTTCTCCCTGATAAGCATTGCAAGACCTTCAATAGGTAATTTAACAGAGTTTATATTTTCAACTACAATTTTAGGGGAATATTCCGCGCCATCGAAAAAGCCCTTCAGCAGTAGCGAAACCTCCCCGCACATCTCATCGTCTGCGCAAGATATGTTGATAAGTGATACGTCAAGCGAAGCAGCAAGCTCGCCCACACGTTTCGTAAAACCCGACACTCCTTCGCCGCGGCTGAAAATCCCCGCACGACCATGACTGCCTACAAGAATTTCGCCTCCGATAATCACTGCACAGTCACCGCCACCATCGGAAAATATTCTCGCAAAAAGCCCGGAATCACAATCAAATCGTCCTTGGTTTGCAAGAGTATGGGCACGAAATTCTTCCACCGCAACATCGGGTAAATTTCCTAAAGCATCAAGAAAAAGCTTTTCGCTTTTTTCTATCTCGAAAGCAGGACAAACACATCCCACTCCCATTAGCTGAGAAAGACCCGATTCGGAAAATTTCCCAAGACCTTCAATCATAAGTGTTGACGCGTCCGCCACTTCTTCCATTGAAATACAGTTAAGCTTTATGTCATAAACGCCCACAGTGGAAATTTCCTTTGACAAATCAAAGAGTATCATTCCATGCCGGTTTTCAAGGGCACAAATATCGCACTTTCTGCCAACATGACCGCTTTCCTTTTTTCTGCACGACACAATTCCCGCACGCTCTAAAATATCTACGGCCTTTCCCACAGTCACTTGACTGAAACCGGTACTATCGGAAATGTCTTTACGACTGACTTCTCCCTCAGAGGAAATCACACCAAAAGCAGCAAGTAAGCTTTTATTAGATGTTTGCATAAGTTCCTCCATAAACTGTTATTATAATACATTATACCCGAAATTCAGCCCTTTGTCAATATTATGGCTAACCAAATGACATATAAACGCAGGGGGAATTTTTGCCCCCGAAAATAAAAAGTAAATAATTTGAAAAATTTGCTTTGCCTACTTGAAAATCCATTTCAAATGTTATATAATGAGAAGTGCAAAAAGCAAGAAACAATCCGTCAGGCAAGACTGCCTTGACGCGGCAAATATATTTGGAGGAATATACCCATGTTTGAAAAAATCGTTAATATTGTTGTTGAACAGCTTGGCTGTGATGCGAATACGGTCACTGAGAATTCCGCAATAGCGGATGACCTGGGAGCAGACTCTCTCGATGTAGTGGAGATGCTGATGGCTATCGAAGAAAATTTTGGTGTAATCGTTCCCGATGAGGAAATCCCCAATCTTAAAACCATAGGCGACATAGTTTCTTATGTAGAAATCAATATGTGATTTGAACGGGGCTGCCGATTATCGGCAGCTCTTATCTTCATAAAAGAATAACACTTTAAAGGAATTACAAATGAAATCAAATTCTACCGTACTTAAAGCAAAAGCTGCAATGTTAGCTGCCACTCTTATATGGGGAAGCTCTTTTATAATAATTGAAGACCTTGTAAACACTCTCCCTACCAATGCCCTCTTAGCTATACGTTTTATTTCTGCTTCATTAATACTGTCGCTCATTTTCTTTAAACGTATGAAAGCGTTGTCGCTCGGCTACCTTTGGCGCGGGGCAATTCTCGGAGTGCTTCTTTTTCTCGCATATATGTTTCAAACTTTCGGTATATCCTTTCCGGATAATACCCCCGGGAAGAATGCGTTTTTAACGGCGGTTTATGTAGTGATTGTCCCTTTTTTCGCTTGGATATTCATTAAGAAGTGTCCAAATATATATAATATTTGTTCTGCTTTTCTCTGTATCATTGGCATAGGCCTTGTGTCCCTTACCGACAGTTTCTCTATCGGAATCGGTGATACTCTCACACTGATATGCGGTGTCTTTTATGCGCTTCACATGATTGCCATTCCAAAATTCTCCGAGGAGCGTGACCCCATTGTATTGACAGTAATTCAGTTTGCAACCAGCGGAATTTTGGCGCTCTGTGTTTCATTTGCCACGGAGCTTACCGCCCTGTCAAATTTCACTCCCACACTCCCTGCTTTCCAAGTCGGATCGTAGCCATGTCGTTCTGTGAGCCAAGGAGTTGGACTTGCCTCTTGTCTTCCTAAGACCGCTTGGCCTCCGACTTTTCAGTTTGCAACCAGCGGAATTTTGGCGCTCTGTGTTTCATTTGCCACGGAGCTTACCGCCCTGTCAAATTTCACTCCCACACTCCCTGCTTTCC
>JAZNUF010000025.1:0-3370 GCA_045592185.1 Candidatus Flemingiibacterium sp. | reverse complement strand
ATGATATAATATATAATGTATAATTGTGCGTATAAAATCTAAGGATGATTCGCTCTATAAAAATCTTCATTTTGAGAGGTTTTCATGGTTTTTTCGTCTACTGTATTTTTATTTATATTCCTGCCGGCAGTGTGGCTTCTTTATATGCTCATCCCTTCGCGCTTTCTTGCCGCACGCAATCTGCTGCTCGCTATAGCGAGCCTGCTGTTTTACGCCTATGGTGAGCCGGTATACATAATCATAATGCTTGGTTCTGTATTGTTCAACTGGTTTATGGCATTGCTCATGTCAAAACACAAGCTCCGCACACAGTCTGTCATTTGCACGCTGTGTGTAGCTATAGACCTTGCAATACTCGCATTCTTTAAGTATATACCGTGGCTCACATCCCTTGTGAACTCAGCATTACCCTTTGACATTCCCGTTCCGCCCCTTACCATACCTGTTGGAATATCCTTCTATACGTTCCAAATACTTTCCTATGTGGTCGATGTACGGAACGGTAAAACCGAGGTGCAGAAAAGCTTTGCAAATCTTCTTCTCTACATTTCGTTTTTCCCACAGCTTATCGCAGGTCCTATCGTAAAATACGGTGATATCAAGGAGCAGATAGTAAGTCGTTCCGTCACCCTTAATAAAACCGCCTTGGGTATACGCCGCTTCATATACGGACTCTCAAAAAAGGTACTCATATCCAACTCCGCCGCCATCATAGCAGAAGCGGCATTCGGTGCGGATATGCCCTCAGCTCTTCTTGCATGGTCAGGGGCTGTCTGCTACTGTATACAGCTTTATTTTGATTTCTCCGGCTACTCCGATATGGCTATCGGTCTTGCATCCATGTTCGGATTTTCCTTGCTTGAAAACTTCAATTACCCATATTCCGCCGTGTCCATACGGGATTTCTGGAAGCGTTGGCATATTTCGCTGACCACGTGGTTTCGGGAATATGTGTACATTCCCCTGGGCGGCAACCGCCGCGGCAAAGTACGTACCGTCATCAACCGGCTTATGGTCTTTTTCCTGACAGGTCTTTGGCACGGTGCGAATTTCACCTACATAGTATGGGGAATGTGGCAGGGACTGCTTATGATGCTTGAACAATTCACCAATATGGAGAAATGGACGAAAAAGCCGATTTTGAAGCCCTTGTTCCATATTTACACTCTCCTTGCCGTATGTCTGGGATTTGTGGTGTTTAATTCGCCGAGTATGAGCTTTGCTGTCGGATATATAGGCAGAATGTTCTCATTTGGCGGCGCTATTGGTGATGCAACCGCACTCTTTAGTCCCTACACTGTCATGATGGTTGTCTTCGGCATCATCTTCTCGCTTCCGGTGCTCCCCACCATTCGTAAATATATTGCACGAAACGAAAAGCTTTCTGCCTTGGGCGAAGTTATCGGCTATTCACTTTCCATACCGCTGTTTGCGCTCTGCGTCATGACGCTGGCATCCACTTCCTTTAATCCGTTTATCTACTACATATTCTGAGGAGGCGCAATATGAAAAAAATACTGCTTATAATATACTGCGCACTCTTTCTTATTCCCTGCGCGTTTTTTTCCCTTGGCATGCTCATACCGGGTGCTGCAAATCCCGCCGAGGGTGCCGAGATACCAAGTTTTTTCACCGAATCGCCCTATATTTCAATAAACTCTGATTTTGGAAATCAGTTCGAGGAATATTTTTCAAAGAGCTTTGCATACAGAAATAAGGTGGTGGATTTGTTTTCCGCTGCGAAAATCAAGTTCTTTTCGGAGGGTAATGAGCAAGTCATAGTAGGAAAAGACGATTTTCTTTTCTTCGCCGACACTCTTGATAATTTCATCGGTAGTGAGCCTATGACCGACTTGGAAATAAACGCTGCCGCCGATTCACTATCTTCAATATACGATTATTCTCTGGCTCACGGTGCCGATTTTCTGTTTGTTTGCGCTCCGAATAAAAACAGCATCTACCCCGAAATGATGCCCTCACGTTACATAATGGATACAGAAAATCGTGACATGGACCGTCTTTTTGATGCACTGGATGAGCGAGACGTACCATACATTGACCTGCGTGAAACCCTCGTGAGTGCTAAAGATGACCTGCTCGTCTATCACAAACGGGATTCTCATTGGAATACCGAGGGAGCACGTATCGCACTTGAAGCGATTGCCGATACCCTTTCGCTGACTCTTCCTGATTTTTCAAAGTATGACAAAACCCTTGTGACAGACTTCCAAGGCGACCTTGACACCCTGCTCTTCCCGGAGCGAAAAATGTATGACAACAACACAGAATATGATTTATCGGAGCTGTTTTTATACACCTCTGCATACCAAACAGCTATGGATATGCAGATAACCGCACGGGGTAGCGGCGAGGGCAAGCTCCTTATGTTCCGTGACTCCTTTGCAAATGCAATGCTGCCCTTTTGGGCGTCAAGCTTTTCCGAATCACGCTTTGAACGCGCGGTTCCCTACCGTGTTGATCTTCTTGAAACATACGCGGCCGACTGTGTGATAATTCAAATCGCCGAGCGTAATATCAGAACGCTCATTGGGTCTGATGAACGTATAGAAACCAGCAAAAATTAAGGAGTGACATCCGTTTTATGAAAAATAGCAGACGGGCCGTCAGCTTGATACTTCTTTCGGCTCTTATTCTAAACTGTGCCTCACTGTCTTCCTGCGGGGTATCCTCTGAGGCAAAAAATCACGTATACAAGGATTTTGATGTGAAAGCCCATTTGGGAATTGAATTTCCAACCGAAGCCTTTAGCTTCGGTGAGCTTGGCGCGGCCATAACCCCCACCGTAAATTCCGTGCCAAACGTGGTTGTTTTCGAGGATCAAAGATTCCCGATGACCGTCTTTGACAAGATGGATATTTACAGAACGAGGACTGCCGAATACCCATACAATACCCTTTCCAAGGGCGATAGAATTTATCTCGTTGAACCGGAAGAAGGAAGTGAGTGGGCGACCGTGTATTCGGCAGGAGGAGTTCTGCTCGGATATACCAAAGACGGTTTTTTACACGCCATAAACACCGACAGCACGCTGTACGCCGAGGTGCCCATAGAAGTAGGACTTGCCCCGGACAGCTCCGGCAAAAAGATAAGCGCATATTCTCATCTTGTGGATATACGCAAATATCTTAAGGTATACGAATCCACCGATGAATCAAACAAAGGCGTTGATCTTTCAAGATACGATGTGAAGGTATCCATGAAGCTTTCAACCGATGATACCTCTATCGGCGAGCCCTTCTACAGCCGCAATCTTTGCCTGATACAGTACGATACTCTGCAAAAGCTCATAAAGGCTATACAAATATTCAGAAACGATGGTTATACCATTGTAATATATGATGCCTACAGG
>JAZNUF010000024.1:0-3846 GCA_045592185.1 Candidatus Flemingiibacterium sp. | reverse complement strand
TAGTTTCGCCCTCAAGAGCAAATACTGCCTGCTCAACTGCGTTGTAACCAATCTGGAAGGAATCCTGTGCAACGGAGCCTACGAGCTTCGGACCGGTTGTAGCCTTCATCCATTCGATCTGCTTAGAGCCTGCATCGAAGCCACAGAACTGAATTGCATCGTACTTGTCGCCTGCTGCACCGATTGCATCGTAAACCTGCTTAACAACACCCTCGTTGGACATGAAGATTGCAGATGCGCCTTTTTCAAAGAGAGCTTCAAGTGCTGCCTTGTATGCATTGTCAGCATCGCCGGGCTTTACTTCATGAGCGATGGAATATTTGCCTACTGTAGATGTGTCAGAGTCAGCAAGAGTCTTGAAGGTGTCGATAAAGCCTGCGGCTCTGTCAATACCGGTCTGGGTTTGGTCATGCTGAATAACGCCTACAACGTATGTTCCGTCAGAAGCTGCGATGTCAGCTTTAATAGCCTCAAAGAAGTGCTCAGCTGCAACGCCTGCTGCCTTGGTGTTACTTGTAGCAACGGAAGCAACGATAGGGTTCTTGTCTGCTGCATCCAATGCGGCAATGTCGTCTGCCCAAATACCGCTGTCAAACTGAACTACAGGTGTGCCGTTGTCCTTAGCTGTGGTAAGCTTATCAACAAAGCCGGTACCGGTGGTTGCAAGAACGATTGCATCAGCTTTGTTGGAGATGGCTGTCTGAACCATTTCCATCTGAGAGGGAAGATCTTTTGCGGATTCACTTGCAGGACCGCGGAAAGTAATCTTATAACCGTACTTTTCGCCGGCAGCCTCAGCGCCTGCTTTTACGGACTGCCAAAATGCATGGGATTCACCTTTTGCAACTACCGCGATTGTCTTTTCATCGGTAGTGCCGCAGCTTGCGAATACTGCAATGACCATGAGTAATACGAGAACAAGAGATAGTACCTTTTTCATGAGCTTTTTCTCCTTTTTTAAAATTTTCTTATTTATCTGTTAGGCTTATGCCTTAACATACAAAATATTTTCGATTACAGAGCTGCAATCTGTTCTTCGATAATGAGAACCTTTTCGTTCTTTTCGGCGATTGGCAAATCAGATGCCAAAATGTCGTCAATTTGCTGTTCGAAATCAGCCAGAGCTTGCTTCTTGTTTCTCTTGGCAATTTCTTTCTCTGTTTCAATTTTGACTTTAGCTGCATTTTTGTTTTTGATAACATCCATAAGAACTGCCGCAACAACTATAAGTCCCGTTAATGCGTAGGTTACGTAGGTGGAGTTAAGGTTGAGGTCGAATCTCGCAAGCACGAAGTTAAGACCGCTGCGGATAACCACAAGCATTATGTTACCGATAACCGAGCCTGCGATGGATGCAGTACCGCCGGCAGAGCTGGTTCCGCCGATATATACGCCTGCGATAGCATCAAGCTCCATGCCGTTACCGGTTGCCGCCGCAACGGTGGGGAAGGATGCTGCCCAGAATATAGCCGCAACGCCTGCAGCTACACCGCTGATAGTATATGCTATAATTTTGAATTTTTCGGTGTTAATACCGGAAAGGCGTGTTGCTTCCTCGTTACTTCCTATGGAGAGAACGTATCTTCCGATTTTACATTTATACATTAAGTACATACAAAGAACGGCAAATCCAATAATCCAAGCAAGACCGGTAGGGAAGCCGTTTGCGTTTGAGAATACTTTGTTGAACCATGTGCCGCTGGGGAAGAAAATGTTCGGCACAGCCGCAATAATCGCACTTATGCCTCGTGAGAACATCATGGTTCCCAGGGTGGCAATAAACGCGGGTAATTTGAATTTTGCAACGAGTATTCCGTTAATGAATCCAAATAAAGTACCGATGGCTATCATCACGGGAATTGTAACCCAAAGGGGCATACCAAGCATATATAGCTTGCCGGCAACTACTGCCGAAGCGATACATACCGTACCTATTGAAAGGTCAATGCCGCCGGTTGCGATAACAAATGTGACACCCAGGGCGAGTACCGCATAGGGGGCTAAGGATTGCGCCATACTTACAATGTTGTTTTTGTTAATAAAGTTCGGGTTAAGGACTGCGAAAATGGCGATAAGTGCTACAAGCGCCGCCACAACAATCAGATTTTGCTTGCCTTTGGTGGCAACGAAATCGACAAATTTGTTTTTTGTTCTTCTTACGGCTCTTTTGAATCCGTTATTCTTTGCCATGTTATCCTTCCTCTCTCATCGTAGCGTATTTCATTATAGTTTCCTGAGTTGCATCCTTGATATCGAGCTCTGCGGTTATTCTGCCCTCACACATTACAATAACTCTGTCGCTGAGCCGCTGTATTTCCGCAAGCTCCGAAGAAATCATTATAATCGCTTTCCCTTGGCTTGCAAGCTCCTCCATGAGGGTGTACATCTCGCTCTTTGCTCCGATGTCGATTCCGCGGGTAGGCTCATCGAAGATAAAAATGTCGGAGTTTTTAAGAAGCCATCTTGCAACGATTACCTTCTGCTGGTTTCCTCCTGACAAATTCTTTGCAAGCTGTTTTATAGAGGGAGTTTTTGTTTTCAACTTTGCGTTCTCTTTTTTTGCATCCTTTTCAATGGCGTCATCGTCAATCCAGCCGAATTTGATGTAGTCGTCAAGAGAACTTAAAACAGAATTTTCAGCTACGGACTTGTCGAGAAGCAGTCCGTATCTTTTTCTGTCCTCGGAAAGATAACAGATACCACGTTCAACAGCCATGCTTGGCGTTTTTATATCTACCTCGGTGCCGTTTATGAAGATTTGACCGCTGTCCTTTGTATCTGCACCGTAAATGGCACGGGCAACCTCTGTACGTCCGGCGCCCATAAGACCCGAAAATCCCAGGATTTCGCCGCGGCGAAGATTAAAGCTCACGTTGCGGATTTCTTTTCCGCGGTTGAGATTCTTAACCTCAAGCACCACTTCTGCGTTGTCGGGAACATTGCTTGCCTCTTTCTTGTCGCCGTAAATAACACGACCGACCATCATCTTGACAATTTCGTCCTTGGTGGTGTCTTTGGTTATGAGCGTTCCTACATATTCACCGTCACGCATAACGGTTACTCTGTCGGAAATTCGGTTAATTTCGTCCATGCGGTGGGAAATGTAGATCATGCCGATACCTTTTGCTTTAAGGTCGTTCATGATTTTGAATAGCTCCTCAACCTCAAGCTGAGTGAGTGCCGCTGTCGGTTCGTCAAGAACCAAAATCTTAGCATTGCGCGAAACCGCTTTTGCTATCTCGACCATCTGCTGCTTGCCGACAGTGAGTGTTCCGAGAGTTACGGAGGGGTCAATCTTAACTCCGATTTTCTCAAAAAGCCTCGCCGCGTCCTGCTCCATTTTTTTGTCGTCAATATAAAGGCCGTTAATCATCGGCTCTCGGCCTATATAAATGTTTTGAGCAACGGTTAAATGATTCATCATATTAAGCTCTTGGTGAATCATGCTTATGCCCGCATCTTGAGATTCTTTTATGTTTGAAAAGTTTACATGATTATCGAAAAGAACGACCTCGCCCTCGTCCCGCTTGTAAATTCCGCAAAGGACTTTCATAAGCGTAGATTTACCGGCACCGTTTTCGCCCATCAAAGCGTGTACTTCGCCTTCACGTAGGTCAAAGTGAACACCTTTTAATGCGTGAACGCCGTGGAAGCGTTTGTGTATTCCATCCATATGGAGTACGGTTTTCTGCATCACGTAATTCCTCCCTTCTCTTATCACATTTATATTGTACATCTTCCTCACGTTATTTTCAATAGCATAAAATGCAAAATAAATCACAAAAATAAACACAAATTTTCTTAGAAACTATTGCAAAAATTATTTGCATATGCTATAATATATTT
>JAZNUF010000023.1:0-1836 GCA_045592185.1 Candidatus Flemingiibacterium sp. | reverse complement strand
TTTCATTTTGAAAGGGCTGTCTAGCCGCAAATTCGGCGAGGGTCATTGTACGAAGGACTATTCCCTTTTCGTAGTATCTGTTTACCCGAAGCTTGTAGGTGGTTTCCGTTCTCTCTTCACCGCGGAAGCTTGACACAATTATATTTTCCCCAAGGATTTTTGTTATGGGATTCATTCCTGTTTCCATAAAAATCCCCTCGAGGGATGCCTTCTGAGATTCGTTGACGCTTTCATACACAACCGAGCCGTCAAATAGAGGGATTCTCCCCTCCACATAGGGAGGGAAATCCGTATAAACCGAATCCTTGTCGTCAATACGGTACGGAGATATCATAGGCGAAAAAATCGCAAAAAGCACAAGGAAGCCTATGATAAATGCCGCTGCTACGGAGGATTTGTTTTTCTTAAAGCGGGCAAGCGCATCTGAAAAATAGCCACGGCTTACAGTGTCCCCTGACTTTTCTTCCTCTACCGGTATACCTACTGTTAAAAAATCCTCCGATGAAAGTTTTTCATCCTGATTCATAACAATCCTCTCATGAGATGATTTATTTTTTTGAGCCTATCCGAATTCGGGGGTCTACAAGCCCGTAGCTGATGTCCACTACAATACTTGCCGCAAGTCCCACCGCAGTGTAAAAGACCGTCAGCATTATAAACATCGGATAATCTCTTCCGTTAATTGAGTTTATATATAGACTTCCAACGCCCGGTACGGCGAAAATCTTTTCAATAATAAACGAGCCACTGAGTATGCCGATAAAGTTTCCGAAAATTGACGGAAGAATTACTACCATACAGTTTTTAAGCCCGTGCTTCAAAGTTGCCGCACCGCGGCTTAGTCCCTTCGCCCTGGCAAGAAGCATATAATCCGCCGTCAGAACCTCACACAATTCTGCTCTTGTAGTCCTGGTGAAGTTTGCGATAACACCAAGAGAAAGGGACAGCACCGCTGGAAGCATACTAACAAGCATTTCCGGCGAAAAGTAATCCGTCCCCGATTTCATCAAGAATGGGAAAATCCCCCACTTGTATGAAAGAAAATACTGAATTAAGAAGGAATATACGAAAGCCGGCAAGGATATTAAAACCATTGTAAGAGTTGATATTGTGTGGTCAACGAGAGTATTCTTTTTTATTGCTGCTATTATTCCAAGTCCTATTCCGAGTGGAATACTTAAAACTATTGCATAAAGATTTACGAAAATGGTGGCGGGTAGCTTGTCTGCAAAAATTGCCGCAACCTCTTGACCGATATAAAGCTTGTCGCTTACTCCCCAATCCCATTTTGTAAATACATTTTTTAAAAAAATCCCAAATTGAACGATATAGGGCTTGTTGTAACCCTGAGCTTCTCTTCGTGCCGCCACGATATCCGCGTGGATGTCCCCGGCAGGAAGCTCTGCAGGCGGAAGCATTCTGACAAGCACAAAGCAAATTCCGGTGATGGCAAAGAGGGTTATAAGCATGAGTATAACTCTTTTTATGACATATCTTACCATAAAAATCCTCACTTAATATCTGAGCTCACCGTTTTGGCTCTTGACATAATCGCGCCATTCTCCGTCATTGTAGTTGTAGCCAAGGTATGCAAGTCCGCCGCGCTCCATTACCGGGTTATATTCATCCACCACATAATAAGCCTTTGCGGAAAGAAGCTCAACCGAGCCATCCTGAAGCATGGGAATATAATTGTATGCCGAAAGAATCTTCCCTTCTATAGCCGCAAGAATATCAAGGCGGATAGAAACCGGCACGCTTCCCGAGCCAAAATTATATTCTTTGCCCTCTGACAAAACAGTTTTTCCATTGAGAGAATCTGACCATTCTCTAAGG
>JAZNUF010000022.1:0-11378 GCA_045592185.1 Candidatus Flemingiibacterium sp. | reverse complement strand
GCTTGCCGCCCTGATTCCTCTGTCACCAATGTTCCCTTATGTATCCCCCCCTAATAAAGTTCTTTGAAAAGGGTACGGGGAAAACTTTCTTTCAAGAAAGTTTTCCCCGAAATCGTTTTCCCTCGATAGTATTATTCTATATCCAACTCCGGCGGAATATCAAGTTCATCGGATACATATTTGCCGTTCTTCTTCCGTTGACGTACACATTCGGTCAAAAGGTATTCAATCTGCCCGTTGACGGAACGAAAATCATCTTCTGCCCATTGAAGAATATCGGCATAAAGTTTTTCCGATAGCCGCAGGGGTATTTGTTTTTTCTCCGCCATATTAATACAAGCTTCCCGAATTTACTATGGGCTGGGCATCGCGATTTCCGCAGAGCACCACCAACAAATTTGATACCATAGCAGCCTTGCGTTCTTCATCGAGAGTGATAGTATTATTTTCGGAAAGCCGTTCAAGTGCCATTTCCACCATGCCAACAGCTCCGTCTACAATCATTTTGCGTGCGTCAATAATTGCCGAAGCCTGCTGACGCTGAAGCATTACTGCCGCGATTTCGGGCGCGTATGCAAGATAAGTGATTCTCGCTTCAATTATTTCAAGCCCCGCTTCCTCGACCTTTGTTTGGATTTCAGTGCGGATTCTTTCTGCTACAACGTCACTTGAACCGCGAAGTGAGCCTTCGTCCGCCACGCCGTCACCGGTGGTATCAATGCCCGGTGCCACATCGTAAGGATAAATCTTGACGATGTTTCTGAGGGCGCTGTCACATTGAAGGGAAAGATATTCCTTGTAATTATCCACGTTAAATACAGCCTTGGCCGTATCGGAAACTCTCCACATGACGGCAATTCCGATTTCCACGGGATTTCCGAGGCAGTCGTTGATTTTCTGCCGATTGTTGTTGAGAGTCATAACCTTAAGGGATATTTTGTTGTTTGTAACCTCAAAATTCAAGCCGTTTGCATTCAGATTTAAAGAGCCTGTGGTTACGGGTGCGGAGCTTCTTACATCTCCGCTTTGATTGAGCTTTGTTTTTGCCGCCGGGTTAACCGAGGTGCAGAAAGGGTTTACAAAATAGAATCCTGCATCCTTTATAGTACCAGCGTATTTTCCGAATAAGGTCAGCACCAACGCTTCTTGCGGCTTGAGTATCTTAAGACCTAAGAAGGGAATCCAACCAATACAAGCCCACAGTATGCCCACGACAACGAAGAAGCCGCCGATGAAGTCAGCCCCATCGTCAAGGCGTATGCCGCCGTATATAATGGCGCAAATTGACGCTATATAAAGAACGACGGTGATTATAAGCGCAAGCATACCGTGATTTCGGTTTTTAAGTAATTTTTCTTGCATTGAAAAAACCTCCAAATATTTTTTTGATATCAAAATGATATCTTTATGAATATTATAGCATGACTTTGCCCATTTGTCAATAGTAAAATAAAAAATGTAGTAAAATAAAAAAATGTGCGCCCCGTGAGGAACGCACATTTTTATTTGATATTAAAGCTTACACGGTAAATTCTTTTACAAAGAGAACGCCGTTAACTTCAAAAGCGAGCTGGTATTTGCCGCTTTCAAGAGCGCTGCCGGTGGAGATTTCAAAGGTGAAGTCGGAGCCTACGGGAGTAACCTCAAAACCGGTGCTGTCTACTTCCACGAAGGTTTCGCTCTCGGAGTTGTAAAGGGAGAGGGAAACGAACTCAAAGCTGTCGGTTTCAGAGAGGGTTTCTGCGGTAGTCACGGTAATCTTTTCAGAAGCGTAAGAAGCCTCGAATTCGGGAGCACCTACTACGATTACGGATACTACCGCGCCATCCTTCATTACAAGCTCAACCTTGCTCATAAGCGCCTCGCCTATGGTGGTAGCACTTACGGTTAAGTCTTCATTGAGGGTTGTAAATTTAACGCCTGAGGAAAGCTTATAGGTGCTGCCGCCTACGGTGATGGTGGTTGCGGTATATCCGGAGAGGACGCCGTCAATGATGAGTGCTTCGGAGGTGGAGATTTTGCCGTCAATGCCTACAAGGTAGTTGCTGCCTGCCACGAGAGAATCACTCTGGGACATCATGGTTTCGATGGTGCCGGTGGTGAGGTTGAGAACGGAGTAAAGAGTGTAAATCTTTCCGTCAACAAGCTCAATGCCTATCTTTTCGAGAACCTTAACACCGCCGTCAGTGGTGTCAGCGTGACCGGTTTCGCCATCGGAGATATACATAAAGCGAAGGGTTTCAACGCTTCCTACCTCGTTGGTAAAGATAGCAGTAAGCTTTGAGGTGTCATTTACGGTGATGGCAGAGGTGGGGATTCCCTTAAGGGAAATGTATTTTCCACCATCGTTGATTATGATAACGGTATTTTCGTCAGTTACAAACTTAATAGACGATTTTGCACCCTGAGAGGTTGCTGCACTGGCACTGCCTGCAACGATGGTGTTGTAGGTGGTGTCCTTAACAATCTCGGTAGAGCTTGCGCTGTCAATGTGGAATGCGATTTCGTCATTGTGAGAGTTTGACTGAACAAACTTGTCATCGCCGCTTTCAATGGTGCTGCCGGAGATAGTCTGAGCGATGAGGGTGTAGCTGCCGTCAGTATTCTGTACATAGCGATATACATCACCTACGGTTACACTGCTGTTGGTAACAAAGAGGGTTTCTACGGTGCCGTCAATTACTGCTTCGATTACATATCCCAGCTTGCCGTTAGTGAAAACGGGGGTGGTAGAGCTATGGGCAATTAAATACTGAGAGGGTGCGTTAGCAACGATTTCAGCCTCCTTAACAGCCAAAATCATGTCACCGTAGAGAACAACTCTTACGTTGTCGCCTACACTGAGCTGGCTAAGCAGGGATGCAGCGGAAACGCCGAGCTTTTCACATCCGAGGGTGTACTTCTTGCCGCCGATGGTTGCGGTGGTAGCGGTAAGGCGGGTTACGGTGCCGGACTCGCTTACAGGAAGCTCTGCTGCGATTTCGAGAACCTTATTACCCTTGTTGAAGTAATAAAGAACGTGGTCGCCGTGTACAGCCTCGTTGGGGTTTACAACGGTAACATCCGATTCCTTCATGTTATCGGCAAGGTTTATTTTGCCGGAGGTGATTTCAAGCTTACCAAAGCTGTAAGGCTTGATAATCAAACGGTCTGCCGTGTCGCTGTTTTTGTCATCAAAGATGAGCTTCGCGTCAAAAGCGCCGAGAAGTGCAGAAAGGTCTGCGTTGGTTTCAATCTGGGTAAGTTCGCCGTCATTTGCATATGCGTAAACGAGAAGCTCGTTTGCGTTGGTAGCAAGAGAATCGGAGAGGGTTTCTACAACCTGATACTTAACGCCGTCAATTTCAACATACTTGCTTGATTTTTCTTCAACGGTTATGGTTTCTGCGGGAACTGTTTTTGAAATCTCGGTGCAGCCGAGAACGCTTACAAGCTTTGTTTTGTCATCGCGCTTGAAAACGAGCTTGAGATTTTTTCCGAGATGTGCTTCTGCCGCGCCGTCAAGACCGAGGTCTGCGTAGCTTACGGTCATAAGACCATCTTCGGTGTGAACGGTAACGTAGCCGTCCTTGGTAACGGTATCAACACCCTCAAGGGCATAATCGTTGGTGGCAACAAGAACGCTTTCCTTGATTTCATAGCCGAAAACGCGCTCAATAATAGTGGTTGACTCATAGAAGGTCATACCGTTGGACGCAGTTTTGGGAATGAGGTACTCAGCGGTAAGGGCATTGTAAAGGACTGCAGAAGCTTCCGCACGGGTTAATTCCTTGGTGTAGGAAAGCTCCTCAAGACCATCGTCAAGTCCTAACTTAACGCCGGCATCAATGTAAGTCCAGGGGTAGCCGCCATTCATCTGAATGGAGCTGTGACCGAGGGCGCGAACTAACATAGTCATAGCATCCTGAAGGGTAATGCCTGAGGTGGGGGCGAAGGTCGTAGGAGAGGTTCCAATGATGTAGCCCGAAGCATTTGCCCAGGAGATTGCGCCGAAATATGTGTCATTTGCCAGGTCTGAAAATGCAGTAGTGTTGATACGTCCTGCAGTATCCTTTCCGACCATGAGTCTGGACAGAAGCAATGACATCTGCTCACGGGTTACTCTTTCATCAGGCGAAAATTCAGTTTCGCTTGTACCCTTTATAACTCCTATATCGGAAAGAATTTCGATTTGCTCGGCATAAAGGTGGTCGGGCGAAACATCGTCATACTCCTTTGCCTGAGCGCCGGTCATCAGTGCGGCAACAATCATGAGAGTTGCCAATGAACCGGACATGAATCTTTTGAAATTACTCATTTCTTAGATTTCCTCCGTAAATTATAATTCACAGAAGGCAGCGTTTTCTGTCTGCCTGCCGCGTGACTATATGATATCATACATGGACGCAAAAATCAATAAAAATGAAGCATATGTCATAAAATCGTCAGCAAGTTCACGAAAAATATATGAATAATGCATAAAATTCCAATTAGCTCACCATCACTTAAAAATAAAGTAAAAAATATCCCTATATGGAAAATTCCATAAGGGATATTTTGATTATATTTAAATGTGGGTGTTATTTTTCCGCAAGGACACTCTCGATAGCTTCAAAAACCGCCGCTTTCGTATCTTCGGAGAGAATACAGTAAATCACATATTCGCCCATGACCTTCACTTCGGCACCGGCAAGCTTAGGTGCTTCTTCTGGCATATAATCCTCAACCATAGAAGTGTTTTGAGTGACTGTTACATAATCTGTGACAGCTTTAACGGCGGTGTCCGCATTATCGGGAGCTGCCACTTTAAAGATTCCGTATTCGTCAATGGTTTCGCCAGTTGCCTGTTTAAATACGGCGTATTCTGTGAATAAAGCCAAGTCTATTTTCATGATGTTGGTGACATAGGATTCCGGAACGGCGACAAGCCCCTCGGTATCGCTGATTATCTGCTCCGTCTTTTCACAAAGGGCAGAAATTGCCACATCGTTTTTGTAGCGTACCGCCTCACTTGTGCAGGATACAGCGAAAATCATAAGGAGGGTAAGCATAAGAGATACTGTTGTTTTCATATTTAAAATTCCTTTTTATCAATCTATATAAGCGTGAGTACGCAGGTTGTTAAGCTCCAAGGTGTAGGTTGCGGGATTCGGATGAAGTCCGTCACCGTTATGGGAATCCTCGGGGAGCCAGCCTTCCTCGTCACACATAACCGAGTAGGTATCAAGATATTTTGTGCCTGTTTCGTGAGCAATTTCCAAAATCCATTTGTTCGCCGCGCGGATTTTATCGTTATTTATGGACTTGAGAAGCTCATAGGAGCGTGCAACGGGGAAGATGGATTGGCAAATTATCTTGGTGTCGGGACTTGCTTCCTTAATGGTGTTTATCATATTTCTGTATTCCGGCTTAAAGGTGGATTCGTCCATAAAGGAAACTCCGTTTAAGCCCAGAGTGATTACCAGATATTCCGGCTTCTTTGCGGCAACCGCTTCGCGGATGGTAATTTGATCGCCGGTTTCCGGATATACAATAGTGGCAAAGGAAACGGTGGACAGCGTTAAAGTACCGATTTTCGGCGTCCATACCTGATTTGTTCCAAAGCCGCCGGAAAGCATTTCGTATCTTTTTAGCCCATATGTGGTGGAGTCGCCGAGAAATACAAGCTTGTCAAGGTATGCTTGTCCCGCATCGGGGGTTTCGCGAAGCACTGTGTCGGGGTATTTTGCCAAAAGCGCCGCCAGCTCATCGGATACGTTAGCGTCCGGCGTTGATACGGGCGGTGTGTCAGATGTAGTATCTGGGGGAGCTGCGGTGGTATCGGGGGTGGTTTCTTCCGTGGTATCTTCGGTATCTGTGGTGTCCTCGTATTTTGTATCGGTGGTGTTTTCGGGCTCTTCCCCAACTGTTGTGTCCTCTGTAACATCATTTTCCTGAATGTCGTAAGAGGAGGAGTCCTCGGGTATATCCCTTTCGCCGCTTACGGTAGCTATGGATATTGAAACTATCAAAATTGCAAGTATAACGAAGATAGCCAAAGCGGCTACTTTATACATTACTATATCGGTGTTATTCGAGTTCATCTTGATTTTGAACTGCCTTTCTTCTAGGATTTTCCGAATTTGTCTGTGTAGTCAAGCTTATTGGCACGTTTGTTTTCTACAATGCTGTGGGTAATCATGACAATAAAAGCTATTATAAAGTAAATAACCGCAAAAATTCCAAGCCGAACAAAAATTTGAGCCATATTGTCCCAAACCCCGGGAACTATTATAAACAGAATCGAAAAAGCGGCAAGAGAACCGACAAAGTGGATAAATACCTTTGCCGCCGTCCCGTAGTTAAGCTTCCATATAAAATTGAGAGCCGACATGATAAAAGCACAAAGGAGTATGGAAGCCGCCGAGGAGAGATTCAGAAATTTCACGACTTCTCCGCCGTTTTCGGGGGCGGTTTCATAGAAAAGAGCCGCCGCGATGAGAACAACAAATTCCGCTGCCGTAAAGTAAAGGCAAGCGCTGTAGACAAGCTGTTTAAGTTTTTTAAATAAATCCATGTTATGTATCCCTAAATGTACTGTATTTTTGCTATTATACAATAATGATATCACTAAAACAAAAATATTTCAACCACACACGGAAAATATTTATAAAACAATCACAATTTTATAACAATTAAGCAAAGCTAATCGGGAATTTCCAAGTCTATTATGGGGTTAACCGCATAAAATTCTCCCGATTCCTTGTCATATGCCACCGAGGAGCGATGGGAGGAGAGAAACCTTGTGTATTCGTAAAGGTCAATCCAAATCTGATTTGTGCCGTCCTTTTGAGTTTTGTCAAAAATAAGCTGTACGCCGAAGTGAAGATGAGGCTGGTCGATGTTGTTTACATCCTCCTTGGCGGAATATCCGGTCATGCCGAGATAACCGATAACCTCTCCTGCCGTTACAATTTTACCCTCGTATATATCGTTGTAGGGATGACCGCGGCGCAGATGGGCGTAGTAATAATATCGCTTGCCGTCAAAGCTTCGAATACCGATTCTCCATCCGCCGTACTGATTCCAGCCGCAAGCCTCTACATATCCCGATTCCACCGCTACAATGGGAGTGCCTACACTCCCCATAAGGTCGTGACCAAGATGGTGTCGCCGATATCCATAGGAGCGGGAGGCGCCGAAGTCATCGAAGTCGGCGTAAGAATATCCCGCGGCGATGGGGGAGAAAACCTTAAGTCCGTATCGGGTTTTGATAATACCGTCTTCAACCACCGCATACTTGCCAACAAAACCGTCAAGAACGGCTCCGTAAGCTTCTTTAAAATAGCTGTAGTATTTGCTTCCTGCCGCGATTTGTTCTCCCTCCTCGCCGTTTCTTAACCTTTCGGCGATGGCTTCTATGTCCGCGGTCTTGCATTTGGACAGTTCTCCTCCGTACTTAACGGCGGCAAGTGCAATCATGTCGGCAAACCGTGCGTGGGTTACATTTGGATCGGATTTAGCCGCCTCGTAGCTCTCGATATCACATTTCAGGGCGGCACTCATTATTTTAGCGGTGGCATTAAAGTCCACCCACTTTATATATCCATCAGAGGAAACGGGTACGACATCGTCAGATCTGTCTTTCGGGATAACCAAAATCAAAATAAGCATAAACAAGTAGGCTAATTTGTAAGATAACCCTTTTGGCATAAAAATCCCCCCAAAAAGCGTGTATGAGATAAATCCACTGTAAAATTATACTTTTGAATTTTACAATATATGACGGACAATTCTGCTTTTTTAGGGGGAGGTTGTTATAGGCGTATTAAATTAAAGTGCCCTAAGTTTTCGGCAACGGCAGCCTCTCTGCCGTTAGAGGTAAAGACGATGCTTTGAGCGCTTCCGATTTTAATGAGCTTCAGTATGCTTGAAAGACGGTCATTATCCTGACGGCTAAAGGCTTCATCATAAATCATGGGCGGTAAGTTTTCGCGGTACAGAAGGGATACAAGAGCCAGCCGCAGACAGAGATAGGCGGCATCTTTGGTTCCTGCGCTGAGTACGGATATGGATTTGAGTCCGCCCTCGGTGTTTACGGTCATGTCAAGATTTGAGCCTACGCCAAGCTCCTTGTATTTGCCTGCGGTGATATGAGCCATAAGCCGCGCGGCATCTCCGGCAAGCTTCGGCGATACTCCTGCTCTGAGATTGTCGCTTGCCTCACCTAACTTTTCATATGCCAATTTGTATGCGGCGTGCTTCTTTGAAAGCTCTTCGCATTTTGCTCGAAGCTCAGAGAGCTTTTCTGAAAGGGTGGTGGGGTTTTCCACGGTAGGATATAGCCCTGCAAGAGCTTTTTCAATCTCATTGCAGCGTTTTTCAAGGACGGCGGTCTGCTTTGAGAAAAATTCCGCTTCCCGCCGCAAAGCCTGAAGATTTTCCGAATCGGTGTCATTGCCGGGAAATTCCTCGCCCACCTTGGCGCGAAGCTCCTCCTCGTTGTAGGTACGAAGCTGTTCCTCTATTTGTCCGAGGAGAAGTAGGTGCTTGTCATAAGAAATTTGTATATCATTGTATTCAGTTTGCATTTTTGTGAGGGCGGTGAGCTTTTCTTCAAGAAGCTCCGTGTCACAGCCGTATTTTTTCTCTGCTTCGGTACGGGCTTCGCAGTACCTCATCTCAGCGGATTCCGCCGTCAGGCGCGCAAATTCCTCCGCCTCCTCTGCAGCTCTCCGTTCAGCCAAAACAGAGTCGAGAAAATCGAAATCGAATGCTTCGTCAAGGGTGCGTGCCATAGAGGATTTTCTTGCAGATACAATGAAAAGGGTTATTCCCCCTGCCATTACTACAGCGCCTGCCGCAATCAAAAGAATTTTTGGAGAGGATTGAATCAGAAGCGGAAGGCTACCCACAGCCAGCATAGCAAGACCTAATATGAATACCAACAGTCCTATGACAAAGAAGGTTTTTCCGTGAGTACGGAGCAAGAGCACCTCGTGTTCCAGCCCTTGACGTCCGCCGCGGTGAATATACTCCTCTAAATATGGGTCACTTTCCGGTGCTGTTGTGCGGTCACGGTTCTTTAGCTTGTCCGCTTCCTCCCGAAGTATATTCAGATTGGCAATGGTGCGCTCAAGGTCGCCTTTTTTCGAAAGCTCCTCCGGTGATAAACGAGCCATTTTTTCTTGAAGCAGCTTCATTTCTTGCCGCAATCCCTTTGCCTTTTCAAAAAGCCTAAGCATAATGCTTGCTTCACATTTTTCCGCTTTTTCGGTGGCTGCTGTGGATTTTGCCGATGCTTCCGACAGCTTTTCGCGTGAATCGGACAGCTGCCCCTCAAGCTCGGCGATTTCCTTATGCCCCTCAGATGCGGTGGCAAGACGAAGCTCATAAGCGGCACATTCGTCCTTGATTTCGTGGAGCAAGCCGCCTTTTTCGTTTTTGTGCAGTAACATGGCACGGGCGGAATCGAGCTTGGATATTGCCTTTTGGGTATTTACATTTTCATCGGCGGAAAAGAGGATGTTTTCAATTCCTTCACTTACCTTTGAGCCGCCTACGGCTGAACCGCCACCGTTTTTGTCAAGCTGAGAAACGAAAGCAGTAGCCGAAAACATATCTGAATCAACAGAGAATAGAAATTCACCGATGGACATGGAGGAGGGGATATTTTTAATAGGGAGATTGGTGTTTACGTCAATAAGCTGGGCGGCCTCCCGATTTCCGATAATAGCCCTTTCAACCCTGAATTTCTGTTTCCCGTCATCAGAAACGAATGTGATACTGCCTGCGGCACCTCCGCTTTTCCAGGAAAGAGCCCTTTCCCGTTCCTTTGAGGGGATGCCGTATAGAATAAACTTTATAAAAGCGGCAAGGGTGGATTTTCCACTCTCGTTTGGACCCTCAATGATGTTAAGGCCGTCTTCGAGCTCAATGTCAAGCTCGGAAAGCTTCCCGAATGTGTCTATATGAATTTTTTCAATATACATTGCACACCTCAAAAATCAACAATATCGTTGCCGCCAAGAGCTGCAAGACCGTATCTTAACGCCATAGCCGCTATTTCCCGTTCATTACTGTCATCGGAGGAAAGCTGAGAGGCGAGAGCGCGGAAGTATGCGCCCTTTACGGTAAGGTCGTTTCTTAACTTGTCCTTATCAAGAATCGGCAGAGTTCTGTCGATTATTTCAAGTATGAACAGTCCGCTGAACTGTTCGGAAATGAAGGTGGGGGAAATTTTAAAATCACCCGATACCTCGCCGGTAAGATATATACGCAGGGCGGAATTGTCTGCGTAGCGGGACTCAGCAATAAGGGTTTCTATTTTTTTGAGAATATCCGCATTGGAGGTAGCACCGCCAACGTCCAAATTTTCAATATGGTAGCAGCGGCGGGAGAAGCTTACGAATTTTGCCGCAAACTGTGGGGTGGCATCCTTGTCGGCAACGGCAAGAATAGCGCCCTTTTCGCCGATTTCGTCAAAACCTCTTCCTTCAAGGCATCCGCTGTATGCAATGCGTGAATCATTCATTACCTCATAGGAATGTCTGTGACCGAGGGCCGCGTAATCAAACCCGGTTTTAATAATCAGCTTTGATGAGATAGGGCAGTATTCGGAATCGGGGCGGTCAAGGTCGCCGTGAGCCACGAGGATATTTATTCGGTCGGGATTTCCTACAGTAAAATTTTCGAGAGGGCAGGAGGTCATGTGTTCATCGGTAAATGCCCACCCGTAGATTGTTGTGTTTTTCTCGGGAAAATCAAAGAAAGAAATTTCCGGAGAATTAAAAATATATACGTTTTTCGGGAATCCACTCAGACGATAATAGCTGCTGCTTGTGTAAGGGTCATGGTTGCCCGGTGCGATGATGATATTGCAGTCGGGAATTGCTTCAAATTCTCTAGAAAGCAGTGCCAGTGTATCCTTTGAAACAAATTCGCAGTCGAACAAATCCCCTGCGATGAGGAGAAAATCCACGTTGTTAGTTTTTGCGGACAAGGTGAGCGCCGTAAAGGCGGCGCGAAGGTCGTTGCGGCGCAGCTCGGATTTTGAAGCGCCAAGTGCCGACATGGGACTGTCAAGGTGTAGGTCAGCACAGTGAAGTATTTTTATCATGGCATAAACCTGCCTTTCTATCGGATAAATATATACAAATATATTATACTATATTTTTGCCCTAAAAGCAAGTGTGGGTTGAAAATAAAATAGCGTGTGCATGAAAAAAGGCTGTTGCATTAGAGTCGTGTTCTAAAGGACAGTAAAAGCCGACACGAAATGATATGCACCCCAAAAGTTAGACGCTTTTGGAGGTGCATATTTTCATGTCAAAGAAAGGCACAAAACAGAAAAGGTACTCGACAGAATTTAAAATAGGTGCTATAATGGATATGCGGGAGCACCATATGAGTTACAGTGA
>JAZNUF010000021.1:0-10171 GCA_045592185.1 Candidatus Flemingiibacterium sp. | reverse complement strand
AAGAGTGCGGTGCAGGTGATAATTACGAGTATCATTATTATCTGCTTCGCCGTGACCCCAAAACACGCATACACGATTACGAGCCTATCCCGGACGGTTTAACCATCGGAGAATTCTTCGAGTACGCCAACGTGCTTCCGAAATATCATTCCTTCAAATACAAGGAAACCGTTCCGTGGCTAAAAAAAGTGCTTGATTGGCGGCAGTAGTCAAAATCGGAACTATAAAACGCGGTTTAAAATCCCGGCATATTTTGGGGTGTTATACTGTCAGCCGCGGGTATTTATGAACACAGTATAAATTTTATGTCAACCCCTTGCTTTTTTTAGTTTTTAGTGTTATAATTTATTCGTATAAAAATTCTACTATGGAGGTGTACCTATAATGGCATACAAAATTAACGATGATTGCATCGCTTGCGGCGCTTGCGCTGATGAGTGCCCCGTTAGTTGCATTAAAGAGGGTGACGGCAAGTATGAAATCGATGCAGATGAGTGCATTGAGTGCGGTGCTTGCGCAGGCGTTTGCCCTGTTGATGCTCCCAAAGCTGACTAATTTCAGATAACAACAGAAAAAATCCACCGTAGTGTAGTGTATAATTTAAGAAATGATATGCAGGAGTAAGTTTTATTCATCTTATGTTTTCTTAAAATTTCGGCTATATTACGGTTTTTCTGTACCTAAAATGAGGTTACTACCATGAATGACAAATATAATAATGACAAGTATAACGTAGATAATTTTGCCAAATCGCTCTATTTGGAGGACCCCGAATTTACATACCGCCCGGGCATGAGCGAGGATGAACGGCATCATTGGAAGCTCAGCCTTAAAAAGAGGCTATACGAGCGCATGGACTTTTCAAAAAAAAGATATGACGAGCCTATTGTTAATCTTTTGCTGTCCGAGAGGCGCGGCTTTTATCGGATTGAAAAATACGAGCTCAGTCCCGAGCCTAATTTATGGGTGACTTTTTTCGCACTGATACCTGACACAGCCACCGAAGAAAATAAGGCCCCCGGCGTACTTACCGCCCCCGGTTACGGATGGCACAAAGAGGCATTGGCAGGCGAAGAATTTGCAGACCTTGACTATTATCCGCCCCAATCAGGCGATTTTCATCGATATTTTTTTGCTAACGCACAAGCCCTGCATTATGTAAAGGAAGGTATGGTTTCCATCGCCTGCGAGGATTTGGGCTATGGTGAACACGGCACCGATTTTCGTGGACCTTACATCCTTGACGACATCGGAAAAATGCTGTATGTACACGGGAGAAGTCTTCTCGGCCTAACCGTTGAAATCCGCCTTGCTATTTTACAATGGCTGAAAACTCGCCCCTTTGTGGACAGAAGTAAAATCGCGGTAAGCGGTCATTCCTTAGGAGTTGATTCCTGCGAGATTTTATGTAACCTGGATGATGACGTTGCCGCATTTGTTTACAATGACCTTGTATGTGATATGTCCAAGCGTCTACTGTATACAAGTCCCCCCGCGCATTTTTATCCCTTGTTTTTCCATATGTACTACGGTATTTACAGCTGTTCCAGCAACGTGGACCTTTTAAAAGCTTTTGCACCGAAGCCCCTGCTTGTCACCGAAGGCGGACGTACCGAAGAGCTTGAAAAAATAAAGGCCGCTTACAAAGATTTTGGCGCGGAGGATAATTTTACATATTATTACTATCGCCAATACAGCGATCCAAAAGATCGAATTTACGACTCGGTTCCTTTCCATGAAGGAATGACCAGAGAAGAATACTTTGAATACTGCAACGTGGTTCCGGAATACCATTATTTTAAATGGAAAGAGGCCGTGCCGTGGCTTAACAAAGCGTTAAATTGGAAGCAGTAACGGGCAACGGAACGTAATGACTGCCCACTATGCCCGCTTGTCACCGAATTTTATATCGTGAAGAAAAAGGCTGAAAAATAAATTTATTTTACTAGGGGGCGAGATTTTGCTTTGCAAATTCGCCCCAATTCCTCGGAAAGGAAGCTTTTGCCGTGCAAAAGCAAAGGTCATAATCATGACAATAACATATACTGTAGGTAATTCCCTTTATGTAAATATAACCAACCGATGCTCCAATTCCTGCGATTTTTGCGTCCGTTCCCACGGAGATGAATTGTATGGCGACCTTTGGCTTGACCGAGAGCCTACATGCGAGGAAATCCTCAGCGACATCCTCTCACGGGAGCTTGACAGCTATGATGAATTGGTATTCTGCGGCTACGGAGAGCCTACAGAGCGGCTCGATGATATGCTCTTTGTCTGCCGTAATGTCAGAAAAAAGTCGAAAATCAAAATTCGCCTCAACACAAACGGTCATTCCGACCTTATAAACGGAAGAGATACCGCTGCCGAATTTGAAGACTGCTTTGACGTTATATCAATCAGCCTTAACTGCGCCAATGCCGAAAGCTATCAGAAAGTATGCCATTCAAGGTATGGCGAAAAATCCTTTGACAGCCTGATTTTATTCGGTACAAATGTAAAAAAATACGCCCCCACCGTTATCTTCTCCGTTGTTCGCGGAGCTATCCCCGATGAGGACATAGAGGTATGCAGAGCTATTGCAGACAGAGCCGGTATTGGACTTAGAGTCAGAGAAATGCTTTAGACTAAAACCAATTCTCCTCTATAATCTCCTGCCACAATTCCTTGAGATAAGCTTTATGCCGCTTATAATCGGGGCACCCCCTGCTTACCTCTTCCCAGAAGGCTTTTGAATGATTGAAACACTTCATATGGCAAAGCTCGTGAACAATAATATAGTCAAGGGCGTCAGCCCTCGCCATTATAGACAGCCATGAGAAATTCAAAGTATTCGCCTTCGAACAGCTTCCCCAATGAGAAACAGCGGAATTGATTTTTACAGACTTAGGGAAAAGCCCCATAGCCTCACTAATCACCGTTACACGACCCGGTATGTATCCTTTTGCCAACATTCTGTAGGCATCCAAAACCGAAGCTTTTATGGCGTATTCATCGAGATTTTTCGGCAGATGGAGAATCCCTCCGTCAAGGTAGGGCTTCTTGTTTTCACCGGCTCTGATTTCAATTTTATTGCCAAGATATCTGATAGAATCTCCGTAGCTTAGACGAAAGGCGTTTCTTTTTATGTTGCGCTGACGGATTTTTAGGCTTTGGTCTTTAATTTTATCTGTATAAGGCAGGGCTATTTCCCGCAGGCGATTTTGAGAAACACCGTAAGGCGCAAGAATCTCGCACACACCATTATCTGTCACACGAAGTGCCACTGTACGCCGTGCAGACCGTTTAACTACGTAATCAATACCACTTATGTTTATCGTTTCCGTAACGGACTTTTTCATTTTAAAGCTCTCCATCCGTTAAATCCCGTGCCTTACGCGAAAATTCACATCCGCAGAAATTCTGTCTGTAAAGCCCGTATTCACGGGACATTTCTATTGAACGCTTATAGCCTTCCCGCTTCTTAAAGTCCGAGGGCAGATATGTCACGTCATATATTTTTGAAAGCTCAATTCCGATTTCATTGAGCTTCCGGGCATTTTTATGAGGACTGACCGTAAGAGTGGTTGCAAAATAATCGTATTCATCCTTGTGCTCTGCCATATATTTCGCAGTTCCCTCAAGGCGCAGGCGGTAACATTTAAAGCATCTTTCGCCGCCCTCGGAAAGAATCTCCAGCCCTGCGGAGGCTTCATAGAAGCTCTCGGCAGCCATGGGGCAAATCATTGCATTTATAGGGTTTTCATGAGGGAATATCTCTATAAATCTCTTCAGCTCATCTGCCCGTTTTTGATATTCAGCGGGGTCTGTGATGTTGGGATTGTAAAAATACAGGGTAATATTAAAATATCCCGTTAAATATTCAAGCACGTAGCTGGAGCAAGGCGCACAACACGCATGGAGCAGTAAGCGCGGTACGCGTTCCCGTTTCAATATAAGCTCTAATTCTTTTTCCAGTTCAAATTGATAGTTTATTTTCATTTTTCGCCTTATAAATTCTTTTTTTGTATTGAAATTGATAAATCTTTATGGTATAATGAATTTGTGTAATACTTATAAACCCATTGGCAGTCAGCAGATAAAACAGCGTTCCAATCCGGAGGTAACCTTTGAACATACAAAACAGCAACGAAGAAAAAATATACCCGATTAATGTGTCCCCACCTGACAGCAGCTCAGATAAGCCGCAGCAAGACAAAAAGCCAACCACCGTCCCATTTATTATTGGATTTGTATTGTTGGCGCTTTTTGCAGCATTGGCTGTGATGTTTGCTTTTATGCTGTTTGAGAATCGGGACTATGAATACGGCGGCAATGGGATTCCAGCTTCGGCCGCTGTTGAAATTGGCACACCGCGTCTTGAATCCGTTGACGTGAGTGATATACCGCAGGCCTACATTGACTCGCTTCCCGTGTTCAATTTCATGCTTTCCGTTCCGGAAAGTGAAGCCGTTGATAACGAATACTTTGCCGATACGGTTTTCATCGGCGATTCGCGCACTCAGGGGCTTTTGATGTACACTTCCCTCGATCCGAATTATGATTTTTCGGCACAAGGGGCAACAACCCTCTCGGTACGCACAAAACCTTATATTACTCTCCAAGACGATGAAGGCGAACGTACCGCTTATACCCTAAAAGACGCCCTTACCGCTGTGGAAGGAAACTATAAATCAATCTATATTTCCCTGGGAATAAACGAGCTGGGCTGGAATAAAGAAACCTTTGTTGAATCCTTCCGAAGCCTGATTAACACCATTCGAGAAATAACAGATGCCCCCATATACATTCAGCTTATACTTCCGGTAACCACGGCATATGCAGAAAATTCAAAATACGGCGTTACCAATGATAAACAGATAGAATTCAATCAAAGTCTTATACAGCTTGCGGCGGAGATGTCGGTGTTTTACCTTGACCCTACCCCGCACTTTACCCTTGAAGACGGCTCGCTTGACCCAAGCTTCACGTTTGATGGGGCTCACTTGACGCCTCGCGCATATGAAACCATAGCCAGATATTACCGTACCCATACAGTTGATATTTCTGCCTATTCAAACACTTGCTTTGATAAGGCGGAATAGTTCTGATACACACATTCCCGAACAGCTAAATGTTGTTCGGGAATATTTTTATGCCTATTGTTCCCTCAAATCACCGATGACTGTCGAGGTAATTCTGAAGTATAATCTGTGCAGAAAGAGTATCAACCGCCGCCTTGCGCTTTTTTCCCCGTGTATCTGTAAGATTGAGAATTTGATGTGCCGCCATGGTGCTGCAACGCTCATCAAACATTTCCACGGGAAGCCCGGTGGCTTCTTCAAGAGCTTTTGCGAACTCCTTCGCGTGCTCTGCCCTCGGACCGTAGCTGCCATTCATATTGATGGGAAGCCCCACCACTATTTTTGATACCTTATGTTCCTTTGCTTTTTGGGCAACAAGCTCCACCGTTTTGGGAAGATAGGTAGAATTAACATAGCCTATTCCTCCTGCAAGCATACCGAGGGTATCGCTTATAGCAAGTCCCGTACGGGTATCGCCAAAATCAACGCCGAGTATTCTGTCCGCCATGTGTATGCCTTTCTATATGATAATTTCTCTATCTTTGATAAATTCCTTTACCTCCGAGGAGGTGGGGATAGAGCTTGACGCTCCCGCACGGCTTACCACCATACTGCCTACCACATTCGCATACTTTACAGCCCTTACAATGTCCCCCGTATTCAGATACTCTATAGTCATCGCCGCTGTAAAGGCATCCCCTGCCGCCGTTGTGTCAACCACTTCGCACTCATAAGGTGAAATCAGTCGGGAGTAACGCCCGTCATGTATATAAGCGCCCCTTGAGCCAAGCTTTATGACTACATACTTAGTCTGTACCTTCTGCATGAGGATGGTGGCAGCCCTCAGGCAGTTATCCATTGTGGTGGGCATAACGCCTGTAAGAGCGTAAGTTTCGCTTTCATTGGGAGAAATAACCTCCAAGGGAGCAAGCTCACTGAGAGGATAGTCCTTATATGCCGGGCCGGCATCTACAAAAATAGGTATCGCCTTGGCTGCCGCAAATTTTGTCGCCGCGATTACCACCGACTCCGGAATTTCGAATTGCAGGAGAAGTCCGTCTGGCAAAGATGTCATTGCATCCTCTGCGTCCGCGCTTGTGAGCCGTTCATTGGCGCCCGGATATACGACTATGCGGTTATTTCCGTTCTCTTCTACCATAATGGCAGCAAGCCCTGTAGGAGAGTTTTTGTCAAATTTTATAAAACGAGTGTCAATCCCGACTTCGTTGTAAAAGGCGCGGAGCATCTGCCCGTTTGGATCCATTCCCAATTTTGCACAGAATATAGAATCTCCGTCAAGACGCGCCACTGTCAACGCCCCGTTAGCTCCCTTTCCACCGGGAACATAATCATACTCGCGCCGTTCAACAACAGTTTGTCCCCCATCGGGAATCCGTCCCATATTCATGACAAAATCCATATTGGCGCTGCCAACAGTGAGAACTCTCTTTTTCATAATACATCCGCCCTTTATTTTTACAATATTTAAGCTACAGAATTAATATTCGTAAGTTCTTCCGCCGTCTTTGATTGTCACCTTGTTAACTCCATCGGAGGACGCCTCTGTATAACCGACAATTTTTGCTTCAACTCCGTATTTTTTAGCTGTATCAATCATGAATGCCGCATCCTCTTTGGAACAATAAACTTCCATTCTGTGACCCATGTTGAACACTTGATACATCTCTGCATCGCCTATGTCCGAATTTTCCTTGATTGCCGCAAAAAGCGGGGGGATTTCAAATAAGTTATCCTTAATATAGTGTATGCCCTTTCCGAAATTCTTACACTTTGCCTGTCCGCCGCCGGTGCAATGAATCATACCGTGTACTGCGCTGCGCTTTGTATCGAGAATTTCCTTTATGATAGGCGCATAAGTACGAGTCGGAGAGAGGATAGCATCCACAACCGATATATCGGTGCCGGGAAGAATGTCATTGACGCCGTATTTTCCGCAGTAAACCTTGGATATATCAATGGTATTTGAATATGTTTCGGGATATTTCTCAGCATATTCATGAGATAGAAGCAGATGGCGGGCAGCGGTAAGACCGTTAGAGCCCATGCCTGCATTGTACGTTTTTTCGTAATCAGCCTTGCCGTAAGAAGCAAAGCCCACTATAACATCTCCCGCCTTAATATTGTCGCAGTCAATGACATCGCTTCTTTTGAGTCTTACAAAAAAGGTAGAGTCAACGATAATCGTGGAAACGAGATCTCCTACATCGGCGGTTTCTCCGCCCGCCATGGTAATGCCCACTCCGTACTTACCCAGCATATCGCAAAAGTCGGTATATCCGTCTATAACTGCTTTAATCCCCTCGCCGCTTACCCTGTGGGCATTTCTTCCGATAGTGTTGGAGAGAACAAATCCATCGGTAGCACCGATACAAAGCAGGTCGTCAAGGTTCATGACAACTGAATCCTGAGCAATATTATAAAGGGCAGAAATATCTCCCGTTTCTCTGTATTTAATATAAGCAAGGGAGGATTTTGTACCCGCACCGTCTGCGTGCATCGCCGCACAGTATTCCGGATCACCGCAAGGGTCGGGAATTATCTTGCAAAAGCTGCCGGGGAATACACCCTTATCTTGTTTTGATATTGCGCTGTGCACCTCTGTTTTTGTGGCGGAAACTCCGCGGGATGAATAAGCATTTGACATATGTATTTTTCTCCTTACAGATTGATTTTATAATTGAATAACAGCGGCATCGGTGGAATTGGGGTAGCAAGTCACATCGAGAATCCGCTGGTTTCGGCTTCCGCGAAACTTCAAATTAAGGTCGCGCTCTGCCTGAAGGAACCTTCCGTCAACAAGATAATTTGTAACCGAAAGTAGCTCCTTTACCGATGGTTCTGTTTCGCATTTTTTCAAAAGCTGTTCATAGGTAAATCCGCTGTAGGTCATTATATTGAGTCCCTTAGCCGCCGCTTTTTTTGCAATTACGGAAAGCTCGTGTCCCCAAAGGAACGGTTCTCCTCCGCTAAAGGTAATTCCCGCAAGTAACGGATTTTTCTCAATATCCTGCCATAGCTTTTCGGTAGTTGTCTGTTTTCCTCCCTCATAAGAATGGGAAGCGGGGTTGTGGCATCCGGGACATCTGTGAGGACAGCCCTGAACAAATATTACATATCTGTTCCCCGGTCCGTCAACTATAGACTCCCTTGCAACGCCATGAAGTTTTATGGGCAGATTTTCAATAGGCTCATCCGGAGCAAAATTGCGAAGAAGCATATTTTCACCTCTCCCCACGTTTCTTACGGCTGAGCAGTGCAACGGTAATAATTGTAGCCACCACAACAAGCATTGCTCCGCCTATCCACATATAAGCACTATAATCTCGTCCCCCATCATCGGAGCGTTTTTTCTGACGTTCCTCCTCCACAATGTTTTCAAGAGATTCTGCATTATAATCAACGGAATAGCCACTGATTTCCGATACAAGGAGCTCTGAAGCTTCGCCCTCTGCTTCACCTATAAGAATCTGCATAAGCTGTGTATTTTCGGCTTCCCCAAAATTTTCAATGTTAAAGTAGACGGTGGTCCAAACTCCCACATCTATTTCGGCTATGGATTCAAAACGCTCGTTTTCACCCATAAGCACCAGCTTAACGGTTATTTTTTCTTCTGTTTCCTCGGCGGTTTCACCATATTTTAAGGTTACCCCCAAAAATGGCAGAAAGTCAAGATTTTCCGTATATTCAAAGGGAATAAGGAATCCCGCCCACGATGGAGCTTCTGAAATTTGACCATCCTGAATGGTTTGAGCAAGCTCCAACGATAAGACCTTTCCTTTTTCCTTGTCACTTACAAGCTTCGGACTTCCGCTGTAATAACCGGGCTTTACAAGTCCTGTTTCCTCAACCGTCCCGAAACCATAAAGCCTGCAGCCGCCCTTTATATTTTCAGGCAACTCATATACTCCGCCGCCAATGCTCAGAGCGCGTTTTTCCAGCTTATTTTCGTTGTAATTAGGGATAACCTCTGAAAGGCTCTTTACATTCATCATGGCAAGGGCAGGGTTTAAAACATTGTTGGAGCTTTCGGTATCAATATACTTAACCGCCTCAGAAAGGCCGGTAAATTTACCTGAAGCCACCGCTATATATCCATCAATTCCATCATTAAACAAGGATGAATGGTAGCCCACAACGTAGTTCATAAGAAGACTTCCGAGATAACTCTTTTTCGTTGTATAAATGCTGTCGCAGAAAATGGGATTATATTTTACATTTCCGTATTCGTAAATTAAGCTCTCAAGATATGAGCTGTCGTTCACGGCAATATATATATCCTTATCGGATATTTCCCGTCTGTATATGGACTCAATGCAGATGCCATAAGGGAACTCCCCCTGCAGACGGATTTGGGAAAACAACGCCTTAAGGTATTCGGAAGACGAAATTTCAGCGGCATTTGTTGCTTCATCATCCATAAACAAATCTGTGACTGAAACATAGATTCTCGCGTCAGCATTGGCTTTTCTTAAATTAATTGACAGCTTACGAAGCGCCTCTGCGCCATCTGAAACCATTTTCTCCAAGCTGCTTCCCGGCTCAATATAGTTCTCGCCATTGCCGAGAATCACACCACATACATCCCCCCGGGAAACAAACTTCTCCGCAATATATCCGCCAGCCGCCCCAATATAATCATTACCGATTTCCTCGGTGCCGGTATTTTCGGAAAATTCCTCGGAGGACACATCAGCCGCAGAATGTTCCCTATTTGTCAGTCTTAACAGTACAGAAACGCCCATATCGGACAGAATATCCATTTTCTTATTAAGATTTTCAATATACTCGCCGTTAAGATAATATATCTCACCGCCGTATACATACCGAACCCCATCGGATGTTGACAAAAAAGCGGTCTGCATATCAAATTCAAGAACCGTAATCTCTGTATCGGAGTCACCTACAAGGGATAAATCATCGGTATAATATCCCTTGGCATCTATTGGGAATGGGCGCGAACAATCGGCCATTACACCGGGATTATTTACATAAGCAGGGCCGCCTATGAGTAAGTCTTCTCCATCATCTGTCGTAATTACGGCAATATACCGTTCATGAAGGGACAATTCGGTATTTTTCGGAATATACCA
>JAZNUF010000020.1:0-3575 GCA_045592185.1 Candidatus Flemingiibacterium sp. | reverse complement strand
CTTCTCACGGCTATTATACAGTCGTCATCGGCGTCTGTGGGTATTTTGCAAGCGCTTTCCGCAACCGGCGCGCTTCCTTACGCTGCGGCTATGCCCATAATTATGGGACAAAATATCGGTACTTGCGCTACGGCGATGATTTCCTCCATCGGTGCAGGGAAAAATGCAAAGAGGACGGCGTTTGTTCATCTTTATTTTAATATTATCGGTACGGTGATTTTCCTTATTGGATATTATGTTATTGATATCTTTATCGACTTCCCGTTTGCTGCTGATATGGTTACCTCCACGGGAATTGCTGTAATTCATACCACTTTTAATGTTATTACCACAATTATTTTACTGCCATTTTATAAGCTTCTCTGCAAGCTGGCAGAACTTACTGTCCGTGACAGTAAGGCAAAAGCGGCAGAAAAAGAAATTCCGTTACTTGACGAAAGATTTATTGCTACACCCTCCTTTGCTCTTGAGCAGTGCGTCACAGTTACAACCAAGATGGCTGAATTATCAGCAAGCAGTATCAGTCTTGCAATAGATCTTGTAGATAAGTATGTAGAGGCTGATGCCGAAAAAATCCATGAAATAGAAAACATTGTGGACAAGTATGAAGACTCTTTAGGCACATATCTTGTGAAGCTGTCAGCTCGTGATTTATCCTTGGAGGATTCAAAAACCGCCACAAGACTTCTTCACAATATCGGGGACCTTGAGCGAATCAGCGACCATGCTGTGAATATTCAGGAAGCGGCCCTTGAAATGAAAGAAAAGGGAATTACCTTCTCACCTGAAGCTCACCGCGAACTTAAAGTGATATCTTTGGCAATTTCTGAGATTTTATCCTTAACCATTGATTCGCTGATAAACAAGGATATACATGCGGCAACTCACGTTGAGCCTCTTGAGCAGGTTATAGACGACCTTAAGGAAAAAATCAGAGAACGGCATATTGACAGACTTCAAGGCGGAAAATGCACAATAGAGCTTGGCTTCATCCTTTCGGATTTGCTTACAAATTACGAGAGAGTATCTGACCATTGCTCAAATATTGCAGCCTGCATGATTAAGGCGGCAGAGCAATCTTTTGAAATGCACAAATACATTTCCGAGCTTAAATCAGAGCATAAATTTATGGATGAATACAAAGCCTGCGCTGCCAAATATTCTATTGATTAAAATAGCTATAAGATACGGCCGTTTTAGACGACCGTATCTTATTTTATTCTTCGGATATCAAATCTGAAACTGTCACAAACTCATATCCGTCTGAAAGAAGTTTGGGTATGAATTGACGCAGCGCTGACGGAGTAGGGCTGTTGGTGCCGATAAAATCATGACAGAGAATTATTGAACCGGAGCGAGTATTATTTAATACACATTCTACTATTTTATCGCTGGGGGTATGTGCCCAATCTCTCGTATCCACGGTCCACAGAATCACCTTATAATCAAGTTTTCCCGCGACTTTTCTTACAAGCTCTCCGCATTTCCCCTCGGGAGGACGAAAAAGCCGCGGACGATATTCGGCAATTTCAAGCAGAAGCTCCTCGGTGGCGTTGATTTCATTTATCAGATTTTCTTCTGATATACCCGAAAGCTTCGGATGGGACCATGTGTGTCCCGCAACCTCGTGTCCATCGGCGATTTCCCTTATGACAAGCTCGGGATTCATCTCGGCTAACTTGCCTACTACAAAAAAGGTTGCCTTTACATTATATTCGTCAAGAATATCTAAAATTTCCTCTGTATATTTGTAGTGAGGACCGTCATCAAAAGTAAGGGCGATTTTCTTGCTTTCGTTTTCCTTGGAAAAATATACGTCTGCAAGCTCTTCCTCTGCTGAAACAGGTCGATGCTGCAACAGTGCGGTTATAATGAGCACGAAGGATATTATCTTTCGCATATATCCTCGATTTTTCCGAACTTATATCCCTTTGCTTCGAGAGATGTTAAAAATTCATCGAGAATTGCCGCATTGGTTGCAGAGGTAGGGTGAAGGAGGAGTATCTCACCGTTATGAAGTCGTGTATTCAGCTTGTTGAGCGCGTATTCACGGGTAGGCTGTTTATTGTTGTCCCAATCGGCATATGCACAGCTCCAAAATATTGTTTTATATCCCATGTCTGAAAGAATTTTCATGTTTTCCAGTGAAAAAGAGCCTTCCGGGGGACGGTAGAGCTTAGCCATTTCTTTACCCGTTGCTTCAAGGCACAGCTCTTCAAGTCCGTGAAGCTCGGACTCAAAAGTTGCACGGTCAGCATTCGCCATATTTTTGTGTGACATTGTGTGATTTGCTACTGTATGCCCCTCGTCAAACATACGGTTTACAAGAGCTGTTTCGCGTTTTATCACATTTGCCAGGACAAAAAACGTTCCATGAGCGTTGTGCTTTTTTAAAATGTCAAGTGTTTTTGCAACATTTCCGTTTTCATATCCTACGTCAAAGGTCAGATAAATTACTTTTTCATCATTATTGTCACCGTGCTCTCGATCGATATAGATTCCGCTGTAATCTTCAATAAATGAAAATTCGCTTGGAAGGGGAGGCTGACTTTGATTTTCAGATGATTTACAATACCAATGCAGTCCCTCAGCTGATATTGGCACTGCAATCAAAGCGGCAACTAATAATGAAGAAATCATTTTTGGGATTTTGTTCAATTCTCAAGTTCCTTTCATTGTTTTTTACAGACAATGTGATTTTGTCCGCTTAAATATTTTGTCCGAAATATTTATAAAATCCCCTTGATTTTTCTTCACGTATAGGGTATAATTTTATAAGTGCCGTATCTTTGGCGAACTTTGAATATTTCGCGATTTATGCAAGGATTTTATACAATTTTATAACTTTTGTATAAATCTAATAGATGAATATTTATACATAGTTATGCAGCTGTAATCTTGTATTTTTCCGATAAATGGTGTATAATATATGTATATTATAAAAAATCAAATTTTGTGAGGTTGATAACATGGACAAGAAAAACATCAAAAAAGTAGTGCTTGCTTATTCCGGAGGTCTTGATACTTCGATTATCATTCCGTGGCTTAAGGAAAATTATAACAACTGTGAGGTTATCGCGGTATCCGGTGACGTAGGACAGGGTACTGAGCTTGACGGCCTCGAAGAAAAAGCCATAAAGACGGGAGCTTCAAAACTCTACATTGAGGATTTGAAACAGGATTACATAGAAAATTACATCTGGCCCTGCCTTAAGGCTGATGCGAAATACGAGGATTATCTCCTCGGTACATCTCACGCACGTCCTTGCATCGCAAAGCGTCTTGTGGAGATTGCGCTTAAAGAGGGCGCAGATGCTATCTGCCACGGCTGCACGGGTAAGGGTAACGACCAGGTGCGTTTTGCGCTTACCATCAAGGCTTTCGCTCCCGACATGGCTATAATTGCGCCTTGGAGAGAGTGGGATATCAAGTCCCGCGATGAGGAAATAGATTATGCGGAGGCGCACAATATTCCTCTTAAGATTAATCGCGAAACTAACTATAGTAAGGATAAAAACCTTTGGCATCTCTCTCATGAGGGCATGGACCTTGAATCTCCCGCCAATGAGCCACTG
>JAZNUF010000019.1:0-11471 GCA_045592185.1 Candidatus Flemingiibacterium sp. | reverse complement strand
TGGTTCTTCCGCGGCAAAGCTCATCAAGAGCTTGCTGTATCATTATTTCCGTTGTATTATCAAGTGCCGAAGTAGCTTCATCAAGGATGAGTATTGAGGGGTTTTTCAGAAAGACGCGGGCGATGGAAAGGCGTTGCTTCTGGCCTCCCGACAGCCGTACACCGCGCTCACCGATAACAGTGTCATAGCCATCCTCAAGGGTGGTTATGAAATCGTGAATATTGGCGCGCTTTGCCGCTTCAATGACTTCCTCATTGGTGGCGTCAAGTCTTCCGTATAGGATGTTGTCCTTTATGCTGGCATTGAAAAGATATATATCCTGCTGAACGATTCCGATATTACGGCGCAAAGATTCCCTTGTGATTTTGTTAATGCTGATGCCATCTATAAGAATATCTCCCGATTCCACGTCATAAAAATGTGGAATTAGATGGCAAATTGTGGTTTTTCCGCCGCCGGATGGACCGACTAACGCAAAAGTCTTACCTTTTTCTATTGTCAAGCTGATGTTATTAAGTACGTCATGCTCTCCATCATAAGCATAGCTGACATTTCTGAGTTCAATTTTTCCTTCAGCTTTGTCAATAGAAATGGCGTCTTCGCTGTCCTTCTCCGGCTCGGCATCAATGATTTCAAGGAAGCGCTCAAAGCCCGTGACTCCGTTTTGGTACTGTTCCATAAAGTTAATCATAGTCATTACCGGGGTGAGGAATACACCTACAGATACCATAAATGTGGTGTAATCTCCCAGCTCGATTTTCCCTGCATAAAGGAAAAGTCCACCTGCAATAAGGACGATTACGTTAAAAATATCCGTGATAAACGAGGTGGTTGAGTGAAACTGCCCCATTGCCTTGTAAGCTTTTCTGCGGGCTTCCACAAATTCACCGTTACCTTTTTCGAATTTTTCTTGCTCTTTGTCGCAGTTAGTGAAGGCTTTGGTTACCCTGATGCCGGAAATACTGCTCTCAAGGGCGGCGTTGATTTTTGCCACCGATTGGCGGCTTGCAAGAAAGGCTGCTCTCATCTTACCGCGAAGCAATGTGGCAATCAAGAGAAGAAAGGGAGTTGCAACAAAAATAATCAAGGTAAGCCATACGTTTATGGTTATAAGATAAATGAACGCGGCGATGACCGATACGGATGAAATAAGAATATTTTCGGGACCGTGATGGGCAAGCTCGCTTATATCCATAAGGTCGTTTGTCATTCGCGACATGATTTTTCCCGTTTCGTGACTATCAAAGAAGCTGTAGGGAAGCTTTTCAAGGTGCCTGAACATATCGGAGCGCATGGCTGCTTGCATACGGACGCCCATAACATGACCGTAATATTGGATAAAGTAATTAAGCAACATACGAACTATATATAAAACGAGAAGTGCAACGCCGAATATAACAATCATTCGGTAATTTTTATTTGGTATAAGGTCATTCAGCATAGTCCTTGTAATCACGGGGTAACAAATTCCCACAAGGGCCACTACAAGGGACGCCAGCATATCAAGAGTGAAAATTCTCATATGCGGACGGTAGTAAGCAAAAAATCGTTTAAGCATTATTATCTCCTTTGTCAGTATGGCAGGGGGGGTGTTTAATATCAAACACCTTTACCCACTCATTTTCAAGCACTCCAAGTATTTTGAAAAGCTCTTCTTTTTGAGATTTAGTAAGAGGCGAAAAAATCTCTTTAGCCATCTCATCAAGCTCTTTTTCAAATATTTCCGCCCGTGCTGTACCTGAATCGGTGAGCGTCAGCTCGAAGCTGCGCTTGTCATCCTTGCATTTGTGGCGTACTACATATCCACCGGATTCTACCTTTGATATTATCTCAGAAAGGCTTCCCGGTTTAATATTCATTCTTTCAAGAATTTCCTTTTGCGTAAGAGTACCATCGTGCTTTAACATAAGTAAAATACGGTTCTGGGACATACTGAGCGGATATCTGTGATATAAAATGTGTCCGCAAAAACGCATACGCATCATAAGCTCAATATCTTTTAACATTTTAACGTCATTTCCTTTTCGTAAAGTCTTCTTGATTAATTATAAGGTACCTAAATATTATACATCCGCTGCAAATTTACCGCAATAGAAAAGGGTAATTGTATACAAATTGTTTACAATTACCCCACTATTAAAAAGCAGAGATGTTCTCGCTTATTTGTTTCGGAGTGAATCCACATTGTTCCATAAGTTCGTCTATACTGCCGTGAGAGATAAAACCGTTGATGGCACGACTGACAATTTTCACGTCTGTCTCAAAGGCCAGTCCTGCCAAAAGCTTTTCGCCAATGCCCCCTGAAGCTATACCCTCATCAATAATGTAAATATTTCGACAATTTGCGCACAGGGCTGATATTTTTTCGAAATCTAACGGGAAAGTCCTAACAAGGCACAGAACTGCCGTATCACCGGTGGAAGCTGCTGCTTTGATAGCATTGTTCGTAAGTCTGCCGTGGGTTATGATTACGGTTCTTGCTGATTTAATATTCTCCGTGTAGGAGATAAATCCGTCAGAGATGAGAGGGGTTATGAAAGTCATTTCTTCCGCAGAAGATTTAGGATAACGAATCACCGTTAAACCCCGGCGGCTTGTGGAATATGCGAGGATTTCAGAAATCTGAGATTTTTCAGAAACAGAGAATATTTCCGCATTAGGGACAGTAGAAAAAATCGAATAGTCGAATATACCCTGATGGGTAATTCCGTCCCCCGAAACAAGTCCGCTTCTGTCAAGGGCGAGAGTGAGGGACAGATCTTGTATTGATACATCATGAATAAGCTGGTCATATACACGTTGAGCAAAGGTGGAATACATAGTTACTATTGGCTTCATGCCCATGGCAGAGAGTCCGCCGGCAAAGGTGACGGCGTGTTCTTCAGCAATCCCCACGTCAAAAAAGCGGGCAGGGAAGCGTTCCGCAAATTTGGAGAGTCCCGTGCCTTGGCACATGGCGGCGGTGACAGCGCAGATTTTCTCATCCTTTTCGGCAAGCTTTGTAATACACTCACCCACATAGGAAGAAAAAGAAGTACCTGTTGCAGTCGGAGTTTCGCCTGTTTCAACAGAGAAACGACCTACGCCATGGAATTTGTCGGGATGGCTCTCTGCCGGCTCAAATCCTTTGCCCTTTTTTGTTATTATGTGGACAACACAGCATTGATGCTTGCTTTTTGCTTCCTCAAGGACAACGGACAGTTTTTTGATGTCATGACCGTCCACGGGGCCGAGATATATGAGCCCCAAATCCTCAAAAATAGTATCGGAAACAAACATATGCTTTATGAAATCTTTTAGATGCTTCAGGAGTTTTGCAATAGGCATACCGATTAGAGGTATCCGAGAAAGAAAACTCTCAAAACCGCGCTTTAAGGAAAAATATCCGCGGCTGGTGCGGATTCGTGATAAGTAATTATGAAGTCCGCCTACATTTTGTGAGATGGACATTTCGTTGTCGTTAATTAAGATAATGAGGTTGAGTTTTTTATCGGCACAGTTGTTTAGCGCTTCGTAAATCATTCCGTTTGTCATAGAGCCATCGCCAACGATTGCGACTGTATAAGGTGTATTATCCTGATGGCGCAATTTTTCCGCTGAAGCTATACCTAATGCTGCCGATATGGAGGTGCCGCTGTGACCTGCAAAAAAAATGTCGTGTTCGCTTTCATTCGGATTTGTAAAGCCGGAAAGTCCTTTATATTTTCTTATTGTACCGAAATCTGAGAAGCGCCCCGTCAAAAGCTTGTGTGCGTAACATTGATGGCCCACATCAAAAATAAACTTATCCGTGGGGGAATCAAAAACTCGGTGCAGAGCAATGGTTGCTTCAACCATGCCCAGGTTAGAGGCGAGGTGACCGCCGTTTTCCGAAACGGTGGATATGATAGTTTCGCGGAGCTCCGCCGCAAGCTTGTGGTCTTGGTCTTTATTCAGATTCTTTATATCCTTAGGTGATTTTATGGTTTCAAGCATAGATGAAGCTCCTTTCCGTAGATATCATATAATAAATTCACCTTAGATTCGCCGAAGCGGAGGGAGAGCTTTTATTGCTTTTATTATAACACGCTCACTATGCGATTGCAAGAGCGTATATGAGAAATTCATTTTAAGTTTTCATATTTGAAGACAATGTTAAGAAAAATCTTTTAAAATGTGAAGAAATGTTGAAAAATATAGAAATCGGCGGTATTTCAAAAGAAATACCGCCGGTCTAAGTGTATAATTTTCTTAATCTTCTATAACCGTTTGTCTTACAATGTTCTTATCTGTAAAAACATCGGTTTCATCGGTGCTTTTGGTAGAAAATTCTGAAATTACCGCACCCTCATCAGCGGCCTGGAACCAGTGTAAGGTACCGGGCATAATGGTGTATTGCTCTCCGGGATTTAAAACGATTTCTTTGTAGACGGTAGTATCCGTATCAGGGATGATGCCGTTTATTTCTTCTGCAGTACCTTCACCCTCTACATAGAGGTAAACCTTACCGTATCTGCATCTGAAGGTTTCCTCTTTTCCGAGATTTTTTCCATCTCCGATATGTTTATGCTCAGGGCAGGTTTGGTGGGGAAGAAGTACCATTTCTTTTGCGCAAACTCTTTCTGTGTTAATATACACACAAAGCTGAAGCCCTATGTTTTGTATATTGTTCAGTCCGAAATCGCTTACTTCAATTTCCTCATCTGCACGTACTATAATACCGGCTTTTTCAAAAAAATCTCTTGCTTTTTTCTCCATTTCATTTACGAGTGACCTTTTCATTGGGGTAATCTCCTTACTTTATAATTATTGTTTCGATTTTTTTCTTACCTATTTTATTATCGAATTTGGCATTTGCTGTTTCTGCAAGATTGGTCTTGACAATTTCCTTTTTGCCATGAGCAATAACTGCATTATCAACCTCATAATCAGTAGGATTATATACTCTTAAAACTACATCTCTTGACTTTTCGGCTTTTTTCAGAGCAGTCACACATACTTCATTATTAACACTGATAAGGCTATTTCTGTGTGGCAATTCAAGAGTTTCATATTCGTCCTTGGGGAAATATAATTCACCAACGTCACCGTCCTGAACAGTAGGTCTTCCGCCTGCGAACATATGGGTATCTGTACTGTCAAAATTATATAGAGGTTGGCTGTTGAAATTTTGTTCCATGGCAGGAATATATGCGTCATTATCGTCAAAGGGCATTATTGCGAAAGACAGGTTAACAGTTCCAAGCATTAAATTATCTTTTACTCCCCATGCTTTCGGATCAACAACACCAGCAGAAATCATATCTATAGATCTGAGGAGGGATAGTTTAATTAATTTGTTATTCTCATTTTCATATTCATAAATTCCCTTTGTATAAACGGCAAGACCGTTATCAGTCGCCTTTTTATAAACGAATCCGTTATTTGGCTGGCTGTAGCAAGTCCTTATTTCCGGATTGACATCTTTTGAATCCCGTTTTATTACGTCATAAACTGAAGAAGCGTAAGTTAGGGTATCATCTATTTCTGTGTTGATGACCGCTTTTGTCAAATGATATTTGCTGTTGTTTTCGAGCTTTACATCAACAGAAAGTGCTTTATCTCCGATTCCCAAGGACAAAACAACTTCTATAATATTTTTAACCGTTTTGCCTGATCTTGAAAATTCATCCTTTTCTTCCGGCACGTCCAATGTATAACGAAGACGAACTGCGCTTTTTACAGCATTTGCATATTCCACTTTGATATCGTCAAGTACCGCACCAACAGGTGTATCCCCTTTGAAAGGCTGGAATACATAAGCTTCACCTGCATCGCCTATATCCTCAAAGGACAAAAGGTTCTTATAATATTTACCGTTTGCCTTGTTGAGTAAATTTACAGTATTTTCATCAAAATCTACTTTTATGTAATCGTTTTCTAAAACAAGACCCCCATCAGATTCGCAGTATTCAAATCCTGTCTTAACAGTATAGTTAGCATACCCGAAAGCAGGAACGTCCTTAACAAACATTTGTATCTTGTAATTGACAACATCGACACTTCCGGGAAGGTTTAGGGGGCTGAAAGTGGAAAATACCGCGGTTTCTTTATTCATAATAACGAATGGAATCTCATCTCCATCAGGAGAATAGATCTTGAAGTCCTTTTCGGAATCGCTTATGTTAATATCAAGCTCACATTCCATGACTCCTGTATACGCCATCTGATTAGTGTTTATAACAGTCAGATAGTATACACCCTCTCCCGTTACATCTCGTTTGAGGTGATGGTTGATAAACCGACCGCCTCTTAACAAAAGCTCTTCGCCAATTTCATTAATTGAAAGGTACCGGTCTTTCATATGCTTCATTACGTTGTTTGTTGAACAGCAGCAGATGCTATCATGAGCGTGATTGGGAATAAGCATTTTCCACATATGCTTAATCTGATTTTGAGGGTATATGTCCGCGCCGCATAAGCTTATCATTGCGTAAAGGGGCTCAATCTTGTGCTCTATTAAGTTTTGCGCGTCAAAATTCAATTTTTTAATATCGGTACGAGAAGATAATGTTCCTGCTAAAATGCTTCCTTCTCTTCCTAACCTAAGCTCTCCCTCATAGGTTTCTTTAGTATAAGGTTCGTTTGCTTTCAGAGCATCTTCCATAACGTACTGGACTGCCTTTTCGCCATCCAGACGTTCGTTTATCTTATCAAGGATTGGAAGCAAATCGTCTTGGGCTTCCAAATGGTCCACTCCATTCATAAGCAAAAGATAGGGCGAATCCGTACGTTCAGCAAAACGCTTTTTTAAATTATCCAATTTCCATATTGCCTTGTCAATGTCAGCAGGGATGCGCTGGGCGTTATTGTACCAGAAGGGCATCATCGTAGAATTAACAGTGCTTCCATCGGGAGCTTGCCAACGGAAATTTATATCTGTCTTTGAAACTACCATTCCTTCTTCTGTTTTTTCAAAGAACGCATATCCTCTGCCAAAAAGATGATACTTGATGTTAAAATCTTTAAAAATCTGGGGTAATTGGCTGCAAAGACCGAATTGGTCAGGGGTATATCCAACATTTGCACATTTCCCGAACTTCTCAGCGACTTCAATGCCTACCAAAAGATTTCTTACAGTAGCTTCACCGCTTGAAAGATAGAAGTCATTTTGCACGTACCAAGGACCAACAATTATATTTCCGGATTTTATATATCCTTTAAGCTTTTCCTCGTTTTCGGGGTAAACTTCGAGATAGTCTTCCAAAACGATAGTTTGTGCATCTAAATGGAATATGTAATTTGGATACTGCTCTAATATCTTAAAGAGGTTATTTATCAAATCACAAAGTCTCATTCTAAACTTTTCAAAGGGTTGATACCATTCTCTATCCCAATGCGTATGGCTTAACACACAATAAATTCTTTTATCCATATAATATTGCTCCTTTGGATTATTTATACAATATTATTGTAACATATTGTATCTCGTAATGCAAGAGAATTTTATAAAAAATCTCTTTTCTATTGACAAGATTTTTTCTCTGTGATAGAATTAACACATAGATGAAGGAAAGAGGGTACAATGCTATGAGAATTATAACGTTAACGCTCAGCCCCGCCTACGATGTCCATTGTGAAATCCCGGATTTTGCACTGGAAAAAGAAAACATGGTAGAAGCGTATGTCCGTTCTGTGGGAGGAAAGGGCATTAATATCACTCGTGCTCTCAAAAAGCAGGGGATAGAAACAATTCCTTTTCTTGTTCTCGGAGAGCAAAATTCCGCGGACTACATTAGGGATATGGCGGCAGAGGGGATAAATGAACCAATCATAATGAATGTTCCGGGCAGAATCCGCGAAAATATTACAATTCACCCGAAAGAGGGAAAGGAAACGCGAATTTGCTTTAAAGGGTTCACGGTTGAAGCAGGAACGCTTAATCGAGTATATGAACGCATATCGCCTGAGATAGGAGATATGGTGACATTTTCCGGTAGTCTTCCGTTAGGAATATCAAAGGAGGAAATGGAGGGCTTTTTAGCTCGTCTGAGGGATGATGGAGTGAAGCTTGTTATTGATTCAAAATCCGTTTCACTTGATATGCTGCGAAGGCTAAAGCCTTGGCTTATTAAACCCAATGACGAGGAAATCGTGGCATATTTCGGGGAGCTTGACCGAGAGGGAATTATAGGGGCGGCGCTCTCACTGCATAAAGATGGAATCACAAATGTTATTGTCAGCCTTGGTGCCCGTGGTGCGATACTTGCTTGCTCGGAGGGCATATTTGAAGGCATACCGCCTAAAATAGACGTGCTTTCCACCATTGGGGCGGGTGATTCCTTGGTATCCGGTTTTATCGCTGCCGAGGAAAGTGCCGCCCAAAAGCTTCGCATGGGTGTCGCTTTTGGTACTGCCGCTTGTCTGCGAGAGGGGACGAATCCTCCTTTGCCTGATGATATAAGAAAAATCGCCGCAGACGTGGTGATAAAAAAGATATTGTAACGAGAATCCCTCGGTTTTAGCCGAGGAATTACTAATATAGAGTGCTGTTATATAAATGAATCTTTACTATTTCTCCGTTTCTCGGCGCAGCTTCGTCAGAATTTCTTCAAAATAGTCAGGGAGGGGGCAATCAAAGGATAGGAGTTTTCCACTTGTGGGATGCACGAATCCGATATGGGTAGCAGTCAGACATTGACCGGAAATAAGCTTGCCAACACTTTGTTCAAATTTAGTTCCGCCACCACCGTAGAGGGTATCTCCGAGGAGGGGATGGCCGAGAGATTTCATGTGTACGCGAATCTGGTGGGTGCGCCCTGTCTGAAGAATGCAGCGGATGAAAGTATAGCTGTGTCCCATGGCGGAAAAACGTTCCAATACCTCGTATTTTGTTATGGCATTTCTGCCCGAAGGGGTAACTGCCATTCTTTTTCTGTCACGGATATCACGGCCAATGGGAGCGTCTACGATGCCCGAATCCTCCTTTATATTGCCGAGGACGATGGCACGGTACTCACGCTCAAAGCTGTGCTCCTTTATCTGCTCGGCAAGACGCAGGTGGGCGGTATCATTTTTTGCTACTATAAGAAGCCCGGAGGTGTCTTTATCTATCCTATGGACGATTCCGGGACGGATTACCCCTCCAATGCCCGAAAGAGAGTCTGCACAGTGGTAGAGCAGGGCGTTCACAAGAGTGCCATCGGGGTTTCCTGGAGCCGGGTGCACAACCATGCCGCGAGGTTTATTCACCACGAGCAAATCCGAATCCTCATAAGCTATTTCCAGGGGAATATTTTGAGGAACGGCATCATCAGTCGTAGGCTCCGGAAGCTCCGTTTCCACCTCATCCCCAATGCGCAGACGGTAATTTTTCGCAGGGAATTTGCCGTTTACGGTGACGTTTTCGGTCAATATTAATTTTTGCGCGGTGGAACGAGTGATATTTTCCGCTTCGGAAATATAGACATCAAGGCGTTTGTCTGCATCCTTTTCGGTGATTATATTCATTTGAAATTTCTCCATAAAGAAAACCGAGCCGCAACGACTCGGTTTTTTGTTAATTATCAGCCGTTGATTGAGTATCACGGAGCTTTTTATTTTTGCTTTCCGAAATGTCGCTCATTATGAAGTAGATAATGACAAGTGCCGCACCGACACAAACAAAAATGTCGGCAACATTGAAAATCCATTTCCAAAATGGAATAAACTTAACGTCAATAAAATCTACTACATTTACAAAAAATACTCTGTCAATCATATTTCCGATACCACCGCCGACTATAAACGATAGGGCGGCATATAAAATCGGATGGTAATATTTCTTGTAAAGGGCAAACATAAACACTATAACCGCGATGATAACCAGTGTGGAGGCTATCATAAATATAAAGCGGTAATCGTCAAGTATACCAAATGCAGCGCCGTCATTGGGAATACGGGTGAAATTCAGTATGCCGTCTATTATCGGTATGCTTTCGTATTCATCAAGCCTTTGAACAATGAGGAATTTTGTTAGCTGATCGAGGCCCACAACAAGGGCTATCGGTAAAAGCCATAAGAATCTCATTTTGATACTACAGCCTTGCAGCGAGGGCACAGACAGGAGTCGCCGTCATGTTCCGCATGGACGGAATATTTCCAGCACCTATCACATTTTTCGCCGTCAGCCGACTCAACCTTAACTCCGATTCCGCTTACGGTTTCGGTGAAGAAATCAGCCGAGGGAGCACTCTTTATAAGGGTTACACCGCTGACAATGAAGATATCTTCCAGCTGAGCCTTGAAAGAATCAAGAATGGCGAATTTTTCTTCATCATTGGTAGCAATAGTGAGCTTCGCATCAAGGGATTTACCGATTAGTTTATCGGCTCTTGCAAGCTCGAGGGCCTTCATAACATCATCACGAAGGTCAAAGAGTTTATCGTATCCTTCCTCAATTCCATCAAAATCAAGGGCCGTATCATATTTAGGCATATCGTTTAAGAATACGCTTCTTGTATCATCTTTGTCTGTGTGCTTCATTGCCGCCCAAATTTCCTCAGCCGTGTAGGAGAGGAGCGGAGCCGTAAGACGTGTTAGGGCGGAGAGAATGTAATACATGGCTGTCTGTGCGGCGCGGCGAGTTTTGGAATCGGCACGCTCAACATACAATCTGTCCTTGGTGATGTCGATATAAAGCTTCGACATATCAACGGTGCAGAAGTTGGAAATTGCGTGAATTACGATATGGAAATCGTAATTTTCATAAGCAGTGGTTGCTTCCTTAACAAGCTTGTTAAGTCTTGCAAGTGCCCATTTGTCAATAGCTTCAAGCTCACAGAGAGGGAGCATATCCGTGGAGGGATTAAAGTCCTCACCCTCTTTTCCCAGGTTTGCCATGATAATTCTTGCGGTGTTGCGGAACTTTCTGTAGGTTTCAGAAAGCTGCTTGAATATAGGATCAGATACACGGACGTCTACGGTGTAGTCGCTGGAAGCAACCCACAGACGGAGGATATCGGCACCGTATTTCTTGATGGTATCTTCAGGATAAATGGAGTTGCCGAGAGATTTGTGCATTGCCTTACCCTCTCCGTCAACAACCCAACCGTGGGTGAGAACCTGCTTGTAAGGCGCTTTAGCCTCGCCCGTTGCACCAACCGCGGTGAGAAGGGAAGACTGGAACCATCCGCGGTATTGGTCAGCACCCTCCAGATAGAGGTCCGCGGGCCATTGCATACCTTCCCATTTGGAAAGCTCGTCATCGCCAAGAACAGAAAAATGAGTAGAGCCCGAGTCAAACCAACCGTCAAGAGTGTCGGTTTCCTTTATAAAATCGTGGTTACATCCGCAGTGAGGGCACTTAAATCCCGTAGGGAGCAGCTCCTCGGCGGTTTTGTCAAACCAAGCGTTAGAACCGTTTTCAGCAAAGCTGGCAGAAACAGCGGCAATGGTTTCATCGGTGCAGATAGGTTTTTTACATTCAGGGCAGTAGAATACGGGAATAGGCAGGCCCCAATGACGCTGACGGG
>JAZNUF010000018.1:0-2479 GCA_045592185.1 Candidatus Flemingiibacterium sp. | reverse complement strand
CCTCTCGAATGGACGAGCCTTAACCCATGCTTGCCTTCCTCAATCCCCGATGCCAAAAGCTCTCCTGCACGCACAAGCTCATTTTCCCTTGCCACTGGCTGTCCTCGCAGAATTTCCATGTACGTTACAACGCCGTCCTCACGCGCCACAAGATTGTGGGGCAGAGCTTCGTCCACCGCTTGTTTGGGCTTCTCTGCCTCAATAACCTCCACGTTTGCCACGGTGCCGTGCAGATTGACCGCAATCCATGCGGTATCATCGAAATGAAGGAGATATTCGTTATGAAGCTTATCAAAATCAATGGAGGGAATATATGTGCCGATACCGCATCCAAGCTCGGAAAGACGCTTTGTAATTTCCTCCCCGCTGACAGAATCATTTCCGCTGACACGCATATTCCAAATGAATTTTTCGGAAGCGAAAATTATCACGGCAAAAAGCAGTGCGCCAATTAAAATTCCATATCTTTTTCGGTATTTTTTAAGTATCCTGCGAAGGCCCATCTCTCTGACAAGCTGAAATTCGACCTCGTGTTTTTTGAATATTCTTTCTACAGAAAGGCAGTCCACCAAAACAAGACGGAAAGTAAGCCCCTTCTCGCCGCGGCGGAGTTTTCTGAAATTCGCTCCCGATTTCATCAGAAGCTCTGCGGCTCTGTCCGAGTGTTCTGGCACTACCCGGTATATACGGCTTCCAAGCAACCATCCAACGAGCTTAGCTATCATTGCCGTCCTCGATTTCCTCACCGTAATGAATATCGGTGATGATTCCCGTTACCGCAACATCTCCGCCGGAGAAGCTTTTAAGCTCAAGGCTCTGCCCCGAAAGGATTATCGGTCCGTCACACAGCTCCAAAACAATCTTGTTCTCCGTATAGGTATGAAGCCCCTCGCAGCCGCTTACGGTAACCTGTCTGTTGCCCACCGCCTCTATAAAAGATGTCCGCCCAAAAGTCCCCATGGGCACATCAAGATTTTCGCATACCCTCTGTGACAATGGCTTTTTTTTACTCTTATTCATATTCTCTCCCCGATTTGTCATAGTTTTTAAATAGTTTTTTATAAATAATATGAAATGGGGGTGTCGAATATTATTACTCATTTTAAAAAGCGGCAAATTTGGGAAGAGCCGAAAAACTATCGCTACAGTATTTTGGCTTTCTGGTTTTTTCTTATATTTGCCGCAGGATATTTGCTGAAATCACCGATAAACGGAGGTGAATCGGTACGTTCCGCCCTCAATGTTTGTGCATACGGGCTTATTCCCGGCATTTTCCCGTTTATCGTGCTTGTAAATATGATAAGCCATTCGGGGCTTCCTGCTTTATTATCTAAGAGTATCGGTAAACCTTTATCTGTAATATTTCGTATAAATGAGCGTGCCGCCTATGCCTTTATCCTCGGCATTTTCGGGGGATTTCCCATTGGCGCGGTATGCGTGGGAGAGTTATACAAGGACGGCAGTATAGATAAAAGGGAAGCCGAAAGGCTTTGTGCCGCCGTAAATGTGGCGAGCCCTGCTTTTTGTATCGGAGCTATCGGCAGTATATTCTCCGATGTTTCCTTTGGAATAAGGCTCTATATATGTCAGCTTGCCGCCGCCTTTACCGTTATGCTGTTAAGCGGCGGAAGGCGCAGTGCCGGCAAGGAACATCCGGCGGAAACTTTACCGTCCCCCACCAAAATAATGACCGATGCCATCAGCGAGGGCGGCAAAACCATGCTGAAAATTTGCTCTTATGTGGTTTTTTTCGCCGTAATAGGAGATGGAGTCTCCTCTGTTATGGAAAGATTCTTTGGAGAAACTGCCGCAGCCCTTTCAGCGGCATTTTTGGAAATCACCTTGGCTGCAAGAAAAGCATCGCTTCTCTCCTCTCCCCTTTCCATGCTCATATGTGCCTTTTCTGTGGGATATTCAGGGTTATCCGTCTATATGCAAACCGCCTCACAAGTAGGCTTTCAGCCATCTATAAGAGGATATCAGCTTCGAAGAATTATTCAGGGAATATTATGCGCAGGTTATGTATATTTGAGTACAGTTCTTTTATAATTACAAGTCCTCGTCCGACCATCTGTAAAATTTCGCCTCGTTTTCGGAAACAACAACGTGACCGTGCAGGCAAATAGAAAAGCGAGCCAAAAGCCGTCCTATATAATCTGTCGAAAGCTTGTCATCCATTGACATTTGCGTGTCAAACAAATAGGGGTGAGAATGGGCAAGAACAACTTTATGAGAATTAACAGCCACAGCAAAGTCAATCAAATCTCCCGTTGACAGCTCCGAATGGCTGAAGGTTCCCCTTGCCAGACACTTAAGGGTAATAAGCTCATTTTTGTCGTTAAATACCGCCGCCCAAATTTCCTCCGTACTGCAATCACCCAGAAGTGAGGAAAAGAGCTTGACATAATCCGAATCGGATTTGAATTTACCGGGCTTTTTCTTGTCCGCAGAACGGGTTTTTGCAGCCAGCAATACGGCG
>JAZNUF010000017.1:0-9916 GCA_045592185.1 Candidatus Flemingiibacterium sp. | reverse complement strand
TCATGAATGAGGCACGTGCCAATCCCTCTGTGATTTTGTTTATTGACGAAATTCACACGGTAATCGGCGCGGGGGCTGCCGAGGGGGCGGTGGACGCCGCCAACATAATAAAGCCCGCCTTGGCGAGAGGGGAACTTCGTCTGATAGGCGCGACAACTACCGCAGAATATAGGAAGCACATCGAAAAAGATGCAGCTCTTGAAAGGCGATTCGGCACAATTTATCTATCGGAGCCAACGCCCCAAAAAGCAATGGAAATCCTCTGCGGGTTAAGGGAAAAATATGAAGCTCATCACGGGCTTAAGATAACCGATGACGCTATCTCTGCGGCGGTAAATTTATCCGTGCGGTACATTGGTGACAAATATCTCCCCGACAAAGCCATAGACCTTTTAGACGAGGCGGCATCAAGACGGCGCACCTTTGCATACACTTCGCCGCCGGATATAAAAAGCTCTGAAAAAGCGGTAGAGGACATCCGCTTAGAAAAAGAGTCTGCCATAAGGGCGCAGGATTTTGAAGGGGCGGCAAAACTCAGGGATAAAGAGCGCGAGGTAATGGAAGAATGTCAACGTATGCGCCGTGAATGGAAAAATCGCCGCGAAACGGAAATTTTGTCTATTGACGGCAAAGATATCGCTGAAATTGTAGAAATACGCACGGGCATTCCCGTAAAAAAGCTTGCCGCTGAGGAAACAAGCAAGCTTGCGCACCTCTCGGATATATTGAAGGAAAGGGTAATCGGGCAAGATAAAGCCATTGATGCGCTATCAAAGGCTCTGCTTCGGGGACGGGTTGGGCTTAAAGACCCCAATCGGCCCATCGGTTCTTTCATATTTTCGGGACCTACGGGAGTTGGAAAAACGGAGCTTTGCAAAGCGCTCGCAGAAGCTCTTTTCGGAGATGATAACGCCATTATCCGTTTTGATATGTCAGAGCTGATGGAACGGCACTCCGTAAGCAAGCTTATAGGCTCGCCTCCCGGATATGTTGGGTACAGCGAGGGCGGAATGCTCACGGAAAAGATACGGCGTAAGCCTTATTCGGTAGTTCTTTTCGATGAAATTGAAAAGGCTCATCCCGATGTACTCAGCATCCTGCTTCAAGTTCTTGATGACGGCATACTGACCGATTCAGAGGGATATCGCGCCGATTTCAAAAACTCCGTTATAATTATGACCTCAAACGTAGGTGCTGCAGACATCGGCTCGGGACGAAAATCTCTCGGTTTCACAAGCGAGGGTGAAAATGAAGAAGACTTAATGAAAAAAAGGCTCAGCGAAGCCTTTAAGCCGGAATTTATCAATCGGGTGGATGAAATTATCATTTTTAACCGTCTTACTATGGAGGACGTGGAGAAAATAACCTCACTTATGCTTTCAGAGCTTAAGGAACGTCTGTCAAAGCTGGGCGTTGAAGCTGATTTTCCCACCCAAACGGTAAAATTTATTGCCAAAGAGGGATATGCTCCGGCTTACGGTGCCCGTCCCATACGCCGTACAATAGCAAAAAAGATTGAAGATTATCTTGCAGCAAAGCTCGTGTCGGGGGAAATTTCATCGGGGGACGCGATTACCGTTATTCAGGATGGCAATGGAGGAATAACTTATAAAAAAGTCACTTCTGTTGCAGAGCATTCTGTCTCAAAGTAGTATTTACCTATTGACTATACCAGGGAAATATGCTATAATTTAGGCATAATTAGTAATAAAAATCAGAGTGAAAGGGTACAAAATTATGCTTGAATCAGGAATTAAATTCACAAAATCCGAAACAGTTAACGAAAAAAACACCGCCGCCTCTCTCGGCAGCGGTATGCTCCCCGTGTATGCAACGCCTGCAATGATTCTCCTTCTTGAAGCAACCTGCGCAGAAGCCGTTGCTCCTCACCTTGAAGAGGGTATGACCACCGTGGGGACGAAGCTGGATGTGGAGCACATTTCCGCAACTCCCGTAGGCATGGAGGTAACGGCAAGCTGTGAGCTTGTGGAAATTGACCGCCGCAGACTTGTGTTCACGGTGGAAATTTCAGATAAAGCGGGAATTATAGGCAAAGGCAGACACGAGAGATTTATTGTCCATTCCGAGAAATTCATGGCTAAGGCTAACGAAAAAAGCAATATTTGAGGGCCAAATTTAAAAGTTTAAATTTAATTTAAAAATTGTTTCATAATATTGTTTGGCAAGTTCATATTAACAACGTAAAATATAATATAGGAACAGATTCATTTTAAATCTTCATTTCTCAGGAGGACCTCCCAATGGATTTTAAAGCCATATTCGATAATGTTGCAAACAAAGCCGGCTCTCTTGCAAAATCTGCCGCTCGAAAAACCGGCGAGGTTGCCGAGCAAGCCAAGCTTGCTATTACCGCAAAATCCGAAAAAGGCAAGCTTGAAACCATGTACACCACTCTCGGCAAGCTCTTTTATGAGCAGGTTAAGGGAACAGATGTCCGTGCACAGGTTTCGGCTCAAATAATGGAAATTGACGAGCAGAAGCTCGTTATTGAACAACTAACCACAGAAATGGCAGAAAATAACGGTCATATTCTCTGTGACGGATGCGGAAAGGAAATCAGCTTTGATGACGCATTCTGCCCAACTTGCGGAAAAAAGCAAGAACCCAAAAAGCTTTTTGACAGAGAGGCTTCCACCGATGAAAAATCCGACACCGAATCCGAGGATTTTGTCGAGGCGTTCAAGGATGTCACGGACAAATATTTTTCTTAAAAAGCCAAAAGGAAACCACCCAAACGGGTGGTTTCTTAATTTTATTTATCCTTTCCGTAGCAGGAGAAAATCTCATCGACATCCACATTTTTAGGCTTCGGGGTTATGAGGCTTACAATAGGCACAGCAATAAGCGACAGCACCATTGCAATGGCTCCTGCGTTAATGGGCGAAGCGATGAATCCGATAAACATATTGGATACGGTAAGCCCCACGCCTATAATAAAGCTCACCCAAACCGATGGGATGGAAACGCGTTTCATGTACAAGCCATACATGAAAGGTGCAAGGAATGCACCGGCAAGTGCTCCCCAGGAAATCCCCATAAGCTGTGCGATAAATGTACTTGCGGAACGGTATTGGAATATAGCGATCGCTGCAGATATTATGATAAATACGCCAATGAAGAAGCGAATAATCACAAGCTGCTTTTTATCACTCATCTTTTTTACCACGTTACCCTTCAAGAGGTCGAGAGTAATGGTGGAGCTTGACGTTAGTACCAAGGAAGAAAGAGTGGACATTGATGCAGAAAGCACCAAAACAACCACAATACCGATAAGTATATCAGAAAGGGATGCAAGCATATTTGGTATTATGGAATCATAAATAATCGCGCCGGACTCGGTATACTGTGCATCAAAAAGTCTTCCGAAGCCGCCGAGGAAATAACATCCGCCCGCAACGATAATAGCAAACACAGTGGAGATAATCGCGCCTTTTTTTACGGCTTTGTCCGATTTGATTGCATAAAACTTCTGTACCATTTGAGGAAGTCCCCATGTGCCCAGTGATGTCAGAATGACCACCCCAAGCAAATTCCAAGGATCCGGTCCAAAAAGGGACGTGAGTGAACCCTCAGGCACACCGGTATCCGTCACCTGTGCTAGAGATGCAACCGCCGCCGAGAATCCGCCCTTGCCCATCAGTACCGAAACGATAACGGCGATAATTCCGCCAATCATAATTATACCTTGAATAAAGTCATTTACAGCCGTTGCCATATATCCGCCGAGGATTACATAAACGCCCGTCAGCACCGCCATAACGATTACGCAAATCTCATAAGGAATGTCAAACGCCACACCAAAAAGCCGTGACAAACCGTTATATACCGATGCGGTATACGGGATGAGAAATATAAAAGTAATCAGCGCCGCCACATTTTTGAGTCCCTTTGAGCCGAAACGCTTTTCAAAAAATTCAGGCATAGTTTTTGCACCCAGGTATTGGGTCATGGTACGAGTGCGTTTACCGAGAATTACCCAGGCGAGCAGGCTTCCGATAAGGGCATTTCCTATACCAATCCAGGTTGCTGACATTCCGTACTTCCAACCGAACTGCCCCGCATAGCCAACAAAAATAACTGCGGAAAAATAGGATGTTCCGTAAGCGAAGGCGGTAAGCCATGGGCCCACCTGGCGACCACCGAGAACAAAGCTATTCACGTCAGTAGCCTTTTTGCGACAATAGATGCCCACAAAAACGGTGATTGCGAAAAAGATAAAAATCATTAGAACTTTTGCAAACATACAAATACTTCCTTTCATTTTAAATTTGCGAAAGGAATAAAAAAGTCCTCCCGCAGTATATACTGCAGAGGACGAGAATTCCCGTGTTACCACCTCTGTTCGCTCCGATTTCACAATCGAAGCCTTACAAAGTACAAGCACTTCGCCGATACTTTTCGCCATTAACGGGGCGCACCGTCAGAGCCTACTTAAAATGTTCGGTCTGAAGCTCCAGGGGAGTAATATTCGATACTTGTAAAGCCGCGCCTCTCACCAACCGGCAGCTCTCTGTGGCATCAACATACCGTCACGTATAACCGTTCCCCGATCATAGCCTTTAATTACAAATCGCTTTAGCAAACTAAATTCACGATGCTTTAATTATAACACGGTAAAATTTATTTGTCAAGGCTTTTCTTAAGATATTTCTAAAATTCGCCCACAAACTGAAAATTTTCTAATAAAATTGGGGTGACCTATTGACAAACGAGAAAATATGTGCTATACTTGTAAAGTGATTTGCTTTACACTTCAAACTTTGATAATCACGGGAGGCATGGCGGTGCGCGAAAAAAACCTTGAAATAGGCTTACTGCTTGACTTCTACGGCGAACTTCTCTCGGACAGCAGCAGATATGCCACTGACCTTTATTACAATGAAGATTTGTCCTTATCGGAAATTGCCGAGCATATGAAAATCACACGTCAGGGTGTCCACGACAGCATCGAAAAAGCGACGGCAAAGCTTCTTTCCTTTGAAGCAAAGCTGGGGCTTGCCGCAAAATTTCTGAAGGTTGAAGAGATGCTTGCCGATGTTACCGCAAAGCTTGAAAATATTGCCCCCACCCTTCCCGAAACCATAGCGAAGGAACTTGAGGGGATTATTGAAAGTATCAAAGAGGCTGTATAATGGCGAAGGGCCGGCTTGATTTTTCCACTCATTTGGCAGAACGGAGATTTTAATGTTTCAAAGCTTAGTTGATAAAATGGCGGAAGCTTTCAAGAAATTTAAAAACAAGGGAAAGCTTACCGAAGCGGACGTAAAAGAGGGCATGCGCGCGATAAAGCTCGCTCTCCTTGAAGCGGACGTTAACTACAAAGTCGTTAAAGATTTTATAAAAACAGTTACCGAAAGAGCCGTTGGTGCTGAGGTGCTTGAAAGCCTTATGCCGGCACAGCAGGTAGTAAAAATTGTTAACGAAGAGTTGTGCAACCTTATGGGCGGCACAAATTCAAAATTAAGCATATCCTCCCGCCCGCCTACGGTTGTCATGATGACCGGACTCCAGGGCGCAGGTAAGACCACCCACGCAGGAAAGCTCGCAGGTATGTATAAAAAGCAGGGCAAGCGACCGCTTCTGGTTGCCTGCGATATTTACCGTCCTGCGGCAATCAAGCAGCTTGAGGTGGTAGGCGGTCAGCTTGATATTCCCGTCTTTCAGATGGGTGACAAAGAAAGTCCCGTTACCATTGCAAAAGCAGGTATCGAACACGCAAAAAAGCACGGGCATGACATAGTTTTCATAGATACCGCCGGAAGACTTCACATTGATGAAGTTCTCATGAATGAGCTTCACGAAATAAAATCCGCAGTTGAGCCTACAGAAATCCTCCTTGTGGTGGATGCTATGACGGGTCAGGATGCGGTAAATGTGGCGGAATCGTTTAACAATCTGCTTGACATTACGGGTGTTGTGCTGACAAAAATGGACGGCGACACGCGAGGTGGTGCGGCGCTGTCCGTACGCCATGTTACCGGCAAGCCAATCAAATTTGTGGGCACTGGCGAAAAGCTTGATATGATTGAGCCATTTTACCCGGACAGAATGGCTTCCCGAATCCTCGGAATGGGCGATGTGCTCTCCCTTATCGAAAAGGCACAGCAAAATTTCGATGAGAAGCAGGCAATAGAGCTTGAACGCAAAATGCGTGAGCAGACTTTCACCTTGACCGATTTTCTTGACCAATTTAAACAAGTGAGAAAAATGGGCTCAATGGAGCAGCTGCTCGGAATGATTCCGGGTGTCAACACTGCGGCATTGAAAGATGCAAAAATTGACGAGCGTCAATTTGACAGAATCGAGGCCATAATCCTTTCCATGACGCCCAAGGAAAGAGAAAAGCCGGACATAATCAATGCTTCAAGAAAAAAGCGGATTGCTGACGGCTGCGGCATGAAGGTGGAGGATGTAAACCGCCTATTAAAGCAGTACGACCAGATGAGGCAAATGATGAAGAAGCTTTCCTCCATGACGGGCGGAAAACGCTTCGGTAAAATGAGCAAGATGAAATTACCGTTCTAAACGGTTTTCAAATATAAAAATTTTTATTTAATATTATTTTTTCGGAGGAATTCTAAAATGGCAGTTAAACTCAGACTTACAAGACTCGGCGCAAAGAAGAGCCCCTTCTACCGCGTAGTTGCGGCAGATTCCCGTTACCCCAGAGATGGTAGATTCATCGAGGTTATCGGTACTTACAATCCTATGACTGACCCCGCTGAAATCAAGATTGACGCGGAAAAGGCTCAGAAGTGGATTAAGAACGGCGCACAGCCTACCGAAACCGTAAGAGCACTTCTCAAGAAGTCCGGCGCGATTGAATAATCCGCAGGTACGGAATAACCATGGTAGAGCTTAAGAAAGTTCTTATTGATATAGCCAAGGCTATCGTTGACGAGCCCGATAAGGTTTCCGTTGAGGAAACGGAGGAGGGCGACAGCGTAATGCTGGTTCTTCACGTAGCCGAGGATGATATGGGTAAGATAATCGGCAGACACGGCAGGATTGCTAAATCCATACGCCTTGTTATGAAAGCCGCTGCCAATACTGTTGGCAAGCGAGTAAGTGTTGAAATTAAATAATTTCAAGTAAAGCTCGGTGTACAAACGGTACGCCGAGCTTTTTCTGTTGTTTTCTAAATTTCAGAAGCGAAAAGAGTTAAGCTACACCTTGCTTTTAAGATCCTCTCCAAGACGGGCGAGAATCTTTTTTTCAAGCCGCGATATGTATGACTGGGATATACCCATAAGGTCTGCTACTTCCTTTTGGGTAAGCTCACTCTTGCCGTCAAGTCCGTAACGCATAATTATTATCCCTCTCTCACGCTCCTCAAGCTGTGACAGTGCCTCGTGTATTGTCTTTTTTTCCTCCACCATTTCAAGCTCCCTTGAAACATCATCCTCATCTCCGCCCAACACGTCAGATAAAAGAAGCTCGTTCCCATCCCAATCTACACTAAGAGGCTCATCAATGGATATATCACGCCGTCCTGCGCATTTTCGGATATACATCAGTATTTCATTTTCAATACACCTTGAAGCATAGGTGGCAAGCTTAATGTTTTTGTCCGCTTTGAAGGTATTTATGGCTTTGATGAGCCCGATAGTTCCTATTGAAATTAAATCTTCGATTCCCGCCCCCGTATTTTCAAATTTTTTAGCTATGTAAACCACAAGTCTTAAATTGTGTTCAATAAGCTCTGTTCGCGCCATCGCCGATTTTGTGTTGTCAGTGGAGTCCAACTCCTCAATGGCCCTTTGCTCATCTTCCACAGAAAGGGGCGGCGGAAGTGTTGCAGAGCCGTTTATGTAATAAAGCTCATCCTCTCTCTTTTTCGGCTTCAACCTGACAAAACCGGAAAGCAGCCGAGAAAGCTTTGCCGAAATTGCCGCCACGCCGTTATTTGAACATATGTCGAACAAATTCAAAAACTTCATAACACTCCTCCTTATTTCATGTGCCTACCAACACTTGTGGAATTATTCCATCGCAGCCTCCGTAGTCTCCACCTTGATTATCTATGGCAACCGCCGCCTCAAGGGCTTTCCCGTCTACAGTTATTTCTTCCGGGCAAAAGCAAATCAGCATCCCCTTCCCCATTACTCCCGAAACAGGAATGTAGCTTGCTTTTAATTTATACATGGCGGAAAATGTATCCTCATTTTCGCCGTTTAAAAGGTCTTTTGCTAACTCCGAGGGGATAATCTTCGATAGACTCGCCATTGATACTACAATAACCGGTCTGCCCCCAAAAGGTTCGCATAAAAGGTTTCCGCTATCGCAAAGCAGTTCCAAATCCACCGAGCATCCCAGCGCGGTAAGCCTTGCGCTGACTTTTCGCCGCCCCATGGCTCTGTCGCGATATTTACCGTAAGCAAGACTTATCCCACCGCTTATTAATGCCGCCGCCCCAAAGAATAAAGGAGAAACGCTTGAAGATGGCTGTGTATTCTTGATTCCAAGCATATCGGAACTCCTCCACGCAAAGGAATACAGGGCGGTCATTACTCCTCCAAGCCCCACATTCACGGCGGTGTATGTAAATGAGGCTTTTAGTGCTGCCAAGCGCTTGATTCCGTAGCCGATGGCAACCATTGCAAATACACATATCCCTCCGCTGATGATTGATATAATCCCATGTGCAGCGGTGACTCGGTTGAACTCTGCAACGGAAGCCATTACCCCGTACACACCGCCAAGGGCAGCGGCCAAGATCAATCTTAAGGGCTTAAGGGGAATACGCAAAAAACGTCCGCATATGTATAAGGCAAGGAAATCCATAGAAAAATTGACAAGCCATAAGCTGTCCGCATATATAACCGTTTCCATCAGAATCCCCCTTAATTTTTATTGGCCGATAGGTATATTATACACTCATGTCTATGAAAATTTTGTCGTAAATTTTACTCTGTAAAAAATTTTTAGATGAAAATGTATAGGGTTTACAAAAATCGGGTAAAATCAGATTGTACAGCGTACCTATATCAATACAAAGACGCAAAAGCGTCAGAACGGAGATTATATTATGATTGACAAAATTGCACTTATACTTGCCATTATCGGCGGACTTAACTGGGGAAGTATCGGTATTTTCAAATTTGACATCGTAGCATGGATATGCGGCGGTCAAGGCTCGCTTGTGGCTCGAATCATTTACACCGTGGTGGGACTTGCGGCAATTTGGTGCATATCCTTACTGTTCCGCGAAACCGATGCCGCAGTGGAAAACGATGTTACCATGAGAAGATAACCAATTTAAAAAGTATCCTCCATCAATCACACAGACAATGGATGCTTGTTACCGATAATGGTACAGGCATCCATTTAAATTTTTACCTTTCGTGGGTTGGATATAATGCAGGAGATTTGTTTGGCTTTTTTGAGAATATCTCATTATTATATTTTTAATAAAGTGTTGAAATATTTTTTGATATATGATATAATATAATTGTGTTCAAAAATGGGCAAAATAACATTATGAATTATATGGGCGGGTAGCTCTCGCCAATAATATATATATATAGCAATAGGAAAGGTAGGAATTGCAATGGCTTTCTCTCTACATGGCATAAAAGTACCGCACAGAAAAAATACAGCCCATATGCCGGCTGTAAAAATGACTGTGCCAAATATCGTAACCATTCCCATGCAAATGAACATCGGCAAGCCCGCAACCCCCATCGTTAAGACCGGCGATAAGGTTTACGTAGGTACGCTCATCGGAGAGCAGAACGGATTTATCAGCGTGCCTGTTCATTCCAGCGTTTCCGGAACTGTTAAAAAGATAGAGGAGATTTGTCTGTCCGCCGGAAAAAACTGTCAGGCTGTTATTATAGAATCGGACGGTGAAATGCTGTGGGACGAATCAATTACTCCCCCTGCAATTAATTCT
>JAZNUF010000016.1:0-2764 GCA_045592185.1 Candidatus Flemingiibacterium sp. | reverse complement strand
CTCTACAACGCTGTTGCTTTTTTTCTTGGCGGACTCAGCATCCTCAAGAGCTACATAACCGCCGCAACATTCGTTTCTTGCGGGATAAATTACAGGTTCGCCGCCGAGGGCGCGAATCAAGTCCTCGATAATTTTCGGATTTTCGGGATTGTCCATTCCCATAGCCTTTGAGGGGCGCAGAAGAAGACAACCGTAATACGCGGCGATTTTTTTACCCGTAAGAGGTTTTTTCACCGCCTCAGCTACTTTATCAAAACCGATTTCATCTCGAAGAAGCTCAAGATAGTGCAGCACCTTCGTTTCGCCGTTATACGGAGCTACAGGTTCTTTATCTTGAGCCAAGTAGTTGTTCATGCGAAGTGCAAAATCTGTGTCGGTTTTTATTTGGTGATTTGTCTGCTTGATTACGTTGTGGCAAGCGGAGCATACGGTGACGAGGGCTTCGCCTCTGTCGCGGGCCGCGACAAGCGCACGTACTGAGGGGAGCTTTGAAGCAATTTCGTCCTTTGCGGTGGAGAAAACTCCTCCGCAGCACTGCCAATTTTCCGGCTCAACGAACTCTATTCCGAGGACCTTCGCAGAAAGACGCCCGTATCTGTCAAGCTCTTTTGCCTTGGTGCGGAGGGTACAGCCGGGATAATATGTGACCTTCATTTTATTAATGATTCCTTTCTGTGGAATAAGCGCAAAAGTTACATTCAGCACATTTCTTCGGGGTGGAACACCTCATCGAATTTTTCGGGAGTGAGAAAGCCCAGCTCCACGCAGGCTTCTTTGAGAGATATGTTGTCCTTATATGCTTTTTTAGCTGTCTTTGCGGCATTTTCATAACCGATGTAAGGGTTTAAAGCCGTTACAAGCATAAGAGAATTGTGGAGATTATGGTGCATTTTCTCGCGGTTAGCCTTGATTCCAACAGCGCATTTAATGTCGAAGGATACAATAGCTTCTGCCAGAAGTCTTGCGGACTGCAAGAAGTTGTAAGCCGCTACGGGCATGAATACGTTAAGTTCGAAATTGCCCTGAGATGCCGCCATGGAAACAGCCACATCATTACCCATAACCTGGACGGCAACCATAGTAACCGCTTCGCACTGAGTAGGGTTAACCTTGCCGGGCATAATTGATGAACCGGGTTCGTTTTCGGGTATGTAAATTTCTCCGAGTCCGTCACGGGGACCGGAAGCGAGCCAACGAACATCGTTTGCAATTTTCATCATGTCGCAAGCGGTAGCCTTAATCGCACCGTGGGCGAACACGAGCTCGTCCTTGGAGGTAAGAGAGTGGAATTTATTTGCGGCGGTAATAAACGGCTTGCCCGTAAGCTCTGAAATTTTCTTTGCCACGAGGGTGTCAAAGCCCTTTGGGGCGTTAAGTCCCGTACCAACGGCAGTACCGCCGAGAGCTAATTCATAAAGGGGCTTTACTGCGAGGGTCAAAAGCTCAACATCTCTTTCAAGGGAAGAGCGCCAACCGCTGATTTCCTGACTGAACTTGATAGGTGTTGCATCCTGCAGATGAGTTCTGCCCGATTTAACGATTCCTTCGTTTTCCGCTTCAAGGCGTGTCAGAGTTGCAATGAGCTGCTTTGCCGCAGGGATTAGCTTATCTTCAATAGCGATTACCGCGGATATGTGCATTGCGGTGGGGAAGGTGTCATTACTTGATTGACTCATGTTAATGTCATCATTGGGATGAGTAAGCTCGCTGCCGGCAATCTGATTTGCGCGGTTTCTGATGACCTCATTGGCATTCATGTTTGACTGAGTGCCGGAACCTGTCTGCCATACCACGAGAGGGAAGTGGGCATCAAGCTTACCTTCGATTACTTCATCGCAAGCAGCACAGATGGCGTCAACCTTTGCCTTGGTCATTTTCTCGCTTTTTAATTCATGATTGGCAAGAGCCGCCGCCTTTTTGAGAATTCCGAAAGCGCGGATAATTTCCTTAGGCATAGTTTCAATACCAACGCCGATTTCAAAGTTCTCTCGGCTTCTCTGTGTCTGAGCCGCCCAAAGGCTGTCTGCAGGGACTTTCATTTCGCCCATGGAGTCGTGTTCGATTCTGTATTCCATATCTATGTATTCCTTTCTGAGGGGGTTATATTACAATATTTTTGATTATTTCTTTAAGGCAATCGGCACTGTGGCGCAGCTTGTTTGTTTCCTCATCGGTCATAGGGATAAGAATTTTTCCGTGTGCACCTTCACTGCCTACGATGGAAAGGACAGAAAGACATACATCGTCAATTCCATACTCGCCGTGCATCATTGTGGAAATGGTCATAGTGGTATCAATACCCGAAAGAAGACATTTTACAATATGGCACACCGAAACGGATACTGCATAGAATGTAGCCCCTTTTCTTTCTATAACGCGTGCGCCGGACTTGCGGACATAGTCTTCAAGGTCATCGTAGTTAAGCTCAGGATAAATGCCCTCGTTATTGGTTATAAGGTTTTCGCAGTCTGCCAGAGGAACATTTGAAATGTTGGCAATAGACCATGGAATGAAGGAAGAATCGCCGTGTTCACCCATTACGTAGGCGTGAACATTTTGCTGACTGATTCTGTAATATTCCGCAAGACGGGAACGAAGTCTTGCTGTATCGAGAATTGTACCCGAGCCGATGATGCGATGCTCCGGAAGTCCCGAGCATTTGCAAAATACATAAGTAAGTATATCAACGGGGTTTGAAACAATTATGTAGTTCGCATCGGGGGCATATTTCACTATTTCGGGAATTATGCTTTTGGTGATGTTT
>JAZNUF010000015.1:0-4114 GCA_045592185.1 Candidatus Flemingiibacterium sp. | reverse complement strand
GATGCCATATTTCTTATTTCGTCCAAAATCCGTATCCCTCCTGGGCAGCGGCACATAAAAGCGCACAGCCCGCGGCGTTATCGCCGGAAAACTTGGGCTCGGCAAACCTTGCATCAAAGCCCTTAGCCTTTATCATGCCTTTGATTATAGAATTACACATAACTCCGCCGGCGTAAAGAACGGGGCAGTCACCATATTCCGCTATGGCGTTTTCAGTAAGCTTAATAAGCGTCCGTCCCACAAAATCAAGAACATAAGCCGCCGTATACTCATGGCTTTTGCCACTCTCTATCAGCTTTTCCGCCTTGTTTTCAAGTCCCGACAAATTACAGTCGCAACCACTCACGGATATTTTATCCTTCGAAATTTTCTCCTCATTGCGAAGAGCCAAGCCCTCAAGCTTCGGCCCGCAAGGAAAAGCGAGTCCCATTTTAACGCCAACTCGGTCAATAGCCTGTCCTGCGTTCAAATCCGCAGTCCCACCGATTTTGATAACCTTAAATCCGCCCTCGGCACTCGGCAAAACACGCAGAAGCTCCGTAGTTCCTCCGGAAACGTGAAAGGCTATAAATTCCCGCGTCAGCAAATCCGGCGACTGGCTTGACCAGACAGCTGCCATAACATGACCGTCCTGATGAGAAAATCGATGAAGCGGCTTTTTAGTTAGGCTCGCCATTGCCGCAGCGGTAGTTGCTCCTGCTAAAAAGCAGGGCATATACGAGCCCTCAACGCTTCTCGGCGTAGCTGACACACCGATGGCGCAGAGGTATTTGGCTTCGAGCTCTGCAAGAGCTTCTTTAGTAACCCCGGGAAGATTTTTTATATGTGCAAACAGAGCGTCACTCTGTCTAAGACCTCTTTCACCTTTATCTACCGTAAGGAGCTCTTTGACATTTGAATAAAATTTTCGTTCCGAAGCTTCAAAAAGAGCGCAGGAGGTAGTGTAGTTAGAGGTGTCTATTCCAATGTAAAACCGTTTCATTTATCACATTCACGTTCAGGCAAAGTGTGAGCTATAGCATTAAGTATGCCATTTACAAAGGCGGGCGCGTTATCCTCATCGTACCTTTTCGTAAGCTCAATAGCTTCGTTTATGGCAACACGTTTCGGAACATCCTCCACATTTGACATCTCATAAACGCAAAGACGCATTACCGAAAGAGAAACCTTGGAAATACGTGAAAGATTCCACCCTTGGGAATTTTTCTCGATTTGCGCGTCAATTTCCTCTAAGTTATCCATAATTCCGAAAAATACGTTATGGATATAGTCAGTCTGAAGCCCAAAATCGCGCTCGGCGTTTTCAATTTCCGCGGAGTAAAATTCCGCAGAATCCTCCTCCTTTGCAAAGGTTTTTGCAAAAAGCAGTGCGAAAAGGTATTCGCGAGCCTCCGTTCTGGTGATGGGACAATTTTTGTTATCGTTCATATATATTCCTTTCATGGAGCGTGCTTCGGCATGGATTTCATGATTATTCACGAAGATATAGATATACATATTATATTATACCTTTTTTTTGCGTAAAAGTCAATCATTATGCAGAAATTTATGCATAATTTCAAATTATTTTTTGCCCCAATGATATACCCTTTTCACCGGGGAAAAGAAAGGCTCCGGAGCTGTGGTTTATAATATGATTTTCTCATATAAAAATTTTTGTTACAATATTGTAAAAAAATCCGTAAACTATTGCAAATTTCGCCGTTTAGTTGTATAATAGTTAGGTGCCTAAATATCTATATTTATGTTAAAAGAGGTGTTAAAAACTTGATTAGACGACTCGCTGCTTGTATAAGGGAATACAAGCTTCCGACTATATTGACTTTAATATTCATCGTTGCGGAGGTCATTATTGAAACGTCAATTCCCTTTATTACCGTTGATTTGGTCAACAGTATCAAAGACGGAGTTGACATGGCTTCCATATTGAAAACCGGCCTGCTGTTAGTTATAATGGCGTGTCTTTCTCTAACCTGCGGAGGTGTAGCAGGCTTTACCTGTTCCAAGGCTTCGGCAGGCTTTGCAAAAAATCTTCGACACGACGTCTTCCGCCAAATTCAGACCTATTCCTTTGAGAATATCGATAAATTTTCATCAACCTCCCTTGTCACCCGAATGACAACGGACATTACAAATGTACAAATGGCGTACATGATGCTTATACGAACAGCCATCCGCAGCCCCCTTATGTTTATCTTTTCCATTATAATGGCATATATAATGGGCGGTGCGCTTGCCACAACCTTTGTGGTCATCGTACCTTTCTTAATTTGCGGACTTCTTTTTGTAAGCAGTAGGGCTATGCCTGCCTTCCGCCGCGTTTTCAAAAAATATGACAAGCTCAACGAGTCCATTGAAGAAAACGTACGAGGAATGCGCGTTGTCAAGGGATTTTCCCGCGAGAACCACGAAAAGAAAAAATTCGGATTGGCAGCGGAAGATATCCGTATCGACTTTACCCGCGCCGAGCGAATCGTGGCTTTAAACAGCCCTATCATGCAGTTCTGCCTCTATTTCAACATGATTTTTGTTCTTTTCGTAGGCTCGAAAATGATTATCACCGGCGGAGGAACAGAAATATATGTAGGTCAGATTTCCGCCATGCTTACTTACGGTATGCAGATACTTATGTCCCTTATGATGCTGTCCATGATTTACGTGATGCTCACCATGTCAAGCGAATCCATCAAGCGTATATGCGAGGTGCTTGACGAGAAATCCAGCCTTGTAAATCCCGAAAATCCGGTTATGGAAATTACCGATGGCTCCATCGACTTTAATAACGTCAGCTTCAAATATTCCGAAAAGGCTGAAAAGTACGCCCTTGCTGACATAGATATCCACATCAAATCGGGAATGACCGTAGGAATCATCGGCGGAACGGGCTCAAGTAAGTCAACACTCGTTCAACTGATTCCTCGCCTATATGACGCTACCGTGGGAAGTGTTTGTGTGGGGGGCCGTGATGTCAGAGAATACGACCTTGATACCCTTCGCGGTTCTGTAGCTATGGTGCTTCAGAAAAACCAGCTTTTCTCGGGTACTATAAAAGAAAATCTCCGTTGGGGCGACAAAGACGCCTCAGACGAAGAATTATACGAAGCTTGCAGACTCGCTCAGGCAGACGAGTTTATCCGCACCTTCCCGGACGGCTATGACACCATGATTGAGCAAGGCGGCACAAACGTGTCGGGCGGTCAGAAGCAACGTCTTTGCATAGCCCGCGCACTTCTGAAGAAACCGAAAATACTTATCCTCGATGATTCCACCAGTGCCGTTGATACAAAAACCGATATGCTGATTCGCGGCGGTTTCAAGCAGTTTATCCCAGAAACCACGAAAATCATCATTGCCCAGCGAATCACCTCGGTGCAGGATTCGGATATGATTATCGTTATGGATAACGGAAAAATTTCCGCAGTGGGAAGCCATGACTCGCTCATGAAAGAATGCGAAATTTACCGCGAGGTATACACACAGCAAACAAACGGAGGTGAGGATAATGAATAAAGCTCCGAATATGGGTCCCAGAGGCGGAGCAATGCCTCCAAAGGGTATGCCCCCAAAACGCAAGCTTGATGTGGGAGCTCTAGGTCGGGTTTTGAAGCTTCTTATAGAATCCTATCCCAGACTTGTTCCGATTGCCGCCGGTTGCATCCTTTTTGCGGCGATTGTTGCGGCAATTCCCGCCCTTTTCACCCAGAAAATCTTTGCCGCTATTGAAAAATGGTATCCTTCGATGGACTGGGCAGGCGCAAGCAAAGAGATACTGCCCCTTATTATCATTCTCGGTGTAATTTACGTCATTTCCCTGCTCGCTGTCACCCTGCAATCACAGCTTATGGCGTACATCACCCAGGGATTCCTCAGTAAAATGCGAATCAGAATGTTTGAGGGAATGCAGAATCTCCCCATAAAATATTTTGACACAAACAAGCACGGCGATATCATGAGCCACTACACCAACGATATTGACACTCTTCGTCAGCTTGTATCTCAGTCCCTCCCCGCGCTGCTTCAATCGAGCGTTGTCGTTTTATGTGTATTCGCAATAATGCTCTGGTATAGCATCCCTATGACCCTCATTCTTCTCATCGGTGTTGTTACCATGATA
>JAZNUF010000014.1:0-2313 GCA_045592185.1 Candidatus Flemingiibacterium sp. | reverse complement strand
AGCCATGAAGCCGAAGCCCGTCAGAATGGTTCTGGGGCGGTGAAGCTTTCCGTTTTCTCTCGCGCAGAAAAAGCCGTTTTCCATATATTTTTCTCCTTATAAATATAACGGGAATCGCAGAAGGACTCTCCTCCGATTCCTTATTGATATTATAGCACTTCTTTCCTTTTTTTGAAAGACAACAAATTACACTAAAAAACACTTTCCTTTTTGGTGGTCTTGACTAAAAGCTGAAAATCTTATGTATATCTCACAGAAAATTTTTATTCAAATTAAATTAAAAACAATACATATTTTTATTGACTTTATCGGACAAATGGAATAAAATATAAAAACAGCTTCTTGGATTTATATAATTTAATATTTCGGGGTGTAGCGGCTCGGGCATTGCCGCTGCCTGTGGCAGAATAAGGCAATGACTGAGCAGGAAGAAATACAGAGCATTGCGAATCGCTCCAAGCGAGCAAGGCGACAATATTTCTGACCGATAGTTGGTAGCCGCCTGCTTTGGTTTGTGAATTACAAATCAGATTAACAATTTAATATTTCGGGGTGTAGCGCAGTTGGTAGCGCGCCTGCTTTGGGAGCAGGATGTCGGGGGTTCAAATCCCTCCACTCCGACCATATTGAGTATTCATAAGGGATTTACCTGTGAATACTCAATTTTTTGTTTTTTCTGCATTAAATGCTTAAGATTAGGTTAAGGAACGCTTAAATATAGCTTAATTGTATTCCGTTAATTTACAAAATAAAATATAATTATTTTGCGGCAAAGTCGGGGGACAATTATAAAAACACGGCCGCAGGAAGTAAAACAAGGGGGACTTATATGAAAATCAAACTCAAACGTATTTTATCAATCATCATGTGTGCAGCCTTGCTGTTGACGGTCTTTCCGACAGCAGCATTCGCGGCAGACGAAAGAGAGGTCGTCGACAGCGGCTTCTGCGGCGCGCAGGGCGAAAACCTCACATGGACTCTATATACCGACAATGAACTCGTTATCGGCGGCGAGGGCGAAATGGATTGGTATAAAACAGACTCGGCAACTCCAAAGCTTCCGCCGTGGTACGGATATTACAACAGAATTGATGTTATCACCATTGAGGAAGGAGTCACAAGCATAGGATATCAGGCGTTTTCAACCGAAATGATGGAAAATGGCTGCCCACCGACAGAATATTACAAAGTTACGCTGCCCAAGAGTCTTGAGTTTATTGAGGGCAACTTTTTTACGTACATACAAAACAGCCGCATTCCCGGTCAGCACCTTGCTTACTGCTATTCGGGCACCGAGAGCGAATGGGCTGAGGTGCAGATAAAACCGTGCACCATTCATTATGACGCGGACGGAAACGCCCTTGAACGCACCTTTGACGATTTCGGCTATGAGCCCAAATATCCGGAAGGCAAATTTGAAGGTCTTTATTTCAACGGCAAAGAACCGGAGAATTTTTGCAGACTTGAGCGTTATTATCTGCACGGTATCGACATCGTCACCCACTATTATGCTCCCGATGCGGAAAAGATTGTGTGGTATTCGGTTCACGGCGATAAAATAAAAAAAGCCGGCGAAATACCCGCGGGAGAATATGTAACCGCAGATATTCTTCTTCCTTCAATCAAAGAGGGCGACCTTTATATGAGAGCGGAAATTGTTGATTCACAAGGTAACACCGTTGCTGTTTCGGAAGATTTTCTGATTCAGAGTATACCTGTTGACAACAGAACCTTCGGCGAAAAAATTGAAGATTTCTTTAAACTCGGCATCGCCAACGCCGCGTGGACCATGCTCTGGGGTGCATACATTGTTCTCGGATATATTGCGAGTATCATTCATACGCCTTATTATATTTATCTTTGGATTTCAAACGCATTGAAAGGCGAATAATTTCGGCTGTTGATTACACACCGGCAAACGGCGCAGAAACTATCTCAATCAATTCGAAGTCCCCCACAAACATCTAAACAAAATATAAAAGCAGGGCTTGTATAGAAATGTGTTCTGTACAAGCCCTGCTCTGACTGTCGATAAAGCCCGAAATCGCAAAATTCATTTTTGTGGGGAGAATTGGGAGCGGATATTATATGCCCTTAAAAATAAATATAGTCTTGTGGGACGATTCATAAATCGCCCGTTTTTTACAAGTTTTGCTTACTGTGTCACACTCGCTTCGACGTACCTGTGTACGCCAATGAAGCGAGTGTTCCTTGTCTTTCGGTCTTTCTCAACATCATCTCTGTTTAGAGTTAAACCAATGCCTTTCCTTCCCACTCGCCATCGGGCTCAACACCCAAAAGCTTTGCAACTGT
>JAZNUF010000013.1:0-7040 GCA_045592185.1 Candidatus Flemingiibacterium sp. | reverse complement strand
ATGGGATTTGGTACTATTTTAGTTAATATTCCTTATTCAGATGCGCTTGTCGGTCCGATAAAGGAATTATATGAAGCCGGTATCGCAAATGAGTTATTCCCACTACTTTTATTTATCGGTATTGGTGCTATGATAGATTTTGGTCCGCTACTCACTAATCCGAAGCTTATGCTTTTCGGCGCCGCGGCACAGTTTGGTATATTTTTTACTTTAGCTATGGCAAGAATGTTCTTCCCGGAAATAGATGCGGCCTCTATTGCAATCATCGGTGCTGCTGACGGTCCCACTTCTATTGCTGTCGCAAATACCTTAGGCTCCGGTTATGTAGGCGCTATTACGGTTGCGGCATATTCATATATGGCGTTGGTTCCTATTATTCAGCCTCCTGTTATTAAGCTTTTGACTACTAAAAAGGAAAGACTCATAAGAATGCCTTATGAACAAAAGAATGTTTCAAAGCTTACCAGAATTATGTTCCCAATAATTATCACCATAGTGGTATCGGCTGTTATTCCTCAGGCTACAGCGCTCATCGGATTTTTGATGTTTGGAAATTTGATTCGCGAATGCGGTGTGCTTAAATCACTTTCCGAAACAGCACAAAACGTTCTTGCAAACTTGGTAACAATTTTCCTTGGTATCTCTGTTGCTTTCAATATGACAGGTGAACAGTTCTTAAAGGTTGATACACTTTTGATTTTAGGATTAGGGTTTATTGCCTTTATTGTCGATACAGCGGGCGGAGTTCTTTTTGCAAAGTTCATCAATGTTTTTTCTAAAACAAAGATTAATCCGATGATAGGCGCTGCAGGCATTTCGGCCTTTCCTATGAGTGGTAGAATAGTTCACAAAATGGCTATTCAAGAAGATAATCAGAATTTCTTACTTATGCATTCAATAGGTGTCAATGTTTCGGGACAAATTGCCTCGGTTATTGCCGGTGGTATAATCTTAAATTTCTTTGCATAAAGAAAGGTGGTTCAATTTATGAAATTATTAAATATGGTTATTGCTATCTTAAATTCGACACCTACACTTACATTTGAGCCGCAAAGGTTTATTGATATGTTGGGTTATATGGGTAAGGGAATGCTTGTAATATTTGTCCTTATAGGTGTTATTGTCTTGGTTACTATGTTTATAAACAATATTTTTCAGCAAAAACAGTAAATACGCTATGATAACAGCGGCAAGGAGAATCACTCTCCTTGCCGCTGTTGTTAATTAGTCGTAAACATACTTACTATCACGAAAAAAGCAAGAAAAAGAAAGAAGCTTGAACTTCTCTCTTTTCCTCCTTTTATGTATGAAACTCAGTGCTTAAAGTGTCTTGCTCCTGTGAAAATCATAGCAATTCCATATTTGTTACAAGCATCAATAGAGTCTTGGTCGCGAATTGAGCCGCCGGGCTGAATGATTGCGGTGATTCCTGCCTTGTGTGCTGCTTCCACGCAGTCAGAGAAAGGGAAGAATGCATCGGATGCCATTACCGAGCCTGCGGCGCGATTCTGTTCTGCGCCCTCAAGAGTGTCAGCATAACGGATTGCAAGCTCAAGTGCGGTGATTCTGTTGGTTTGACCGGGGCCGATTCCGGTGGTGATGCCGTTTTTCGCGAGAACTATTGCATTACTCTTGGTGTGCTTAACAACTTTCATAGCAAATTTAAGATCGGCAAGCTCCTTTTCTGTGGGGGCTTTCTCTGTGACAACCTTTAATTCTGTGTCGTCATATACGCCGATGTCACGCTCTTGAATGAGCAGTCCACCCGCAACGCGCTTCATATCAAGCATATCCTTGGTGTTGGGCTTCGAAATATCGGGAAGGCGGAGAAGTCTGATGTTTTTCTTTGCCTTGAGAATCTCGAGGGCGTCCTCGGTGAAGTCGGGAGCAATTACAATTTCCACGAAAATTTTGTTTATTTCGGTGGCGGTTGTGCCATCAACCGTGCGATTGCAAGCGATAATTCCGCCGAATATTGAAACGGGGTCGGCGTTGTACGCGTTCATGTACGCAGTATAAATATCTTTACCAACACCTACACCGCAGGGATTAGCGTGTTTAACCGCAACAACGCAGGGCTCATCAAATTCCTTTAAGCAGTCAATGGCACCGTTAGTGTCGTTAATGTTGTTGTAGGAGAGTTCCTTACCGTGAAGCTGTTCTGCAGCTGCCAAAGTGCCGGAAAAATTGCCGATTTCCTTATAGAATGCTGCGGTCTGACCGGGATTTTCGCCATAACGCATATCTTGTACTTTTTCGTAAGTAAGGGAGAGCTTTTCGGGGAAGAGGGGAGAGCCAGTTTCAACTCTTAAATAAGACTGAATAAGAGTATCGTAAGCAGCGGTGTGATTGAAAACTTTATAAGCAAGTCTAAGGTTTGTGTCAACGGAAACCTTGCCATTTGCTTTAAGTTCTTCGATAACCGCAGCATAGTCTGCAGGGTCAACGATTACCGAAACGTCCTGATAATTCTTAGCCGCGGCACGAAGCATGGTAGGACCGCCGATGTCAATGTTTTCAATGGCATCCTCGCGGGTGACATTGGGTTTTAAGATGGTGTCTTTAAAAGCGTAGAGGTTGATTGCAACTATATCAATAGGCGTAACGCCCAGCTTTTCAATCTGTGCCATATGCTCGGGGTTGCTTCTCATGGCGAGAATACCGGCGTGAATCATTGGGTGGAGAGTCTTAACTCTGCCGTCAAGACATTCGGGAAAACCTGTGATGTCGGAAACCTGAGTAACGGGGATTCCGGCTTCATGTATAACTTTCCAGGTTCCTCCGGTGGAAAGAATTTCATAACCGAGCGCGTCAAGCTCGCGAGCGAACTCAACAACTCCGGTTTTATCCGTAAGACTGATTATAGCGCGTTTTTTCATGGCAGTTACCTCTATATTCATTATATTAAATCTACTTAGGTGTGTACAAAACAAACCTAATAACATTATACCATAAAGGACGAAATCTGTCAATATTTGTACAAATTAATTCCTTTTTGCTAACAAATTCTTCATATAAAAAATTCCCCTCGGACGAGTAAATCCGAGGGGAGTTGGATTATTTGTAAAACGCCTTAATTGCCTTATGCACCATGTAAACATCACTCTTTGATACAAGCTCATATGGAGCGTGCATGGAAATTACCGGTACACCAAGGTCGATGGTATCGATATTTATATTGGCTATATATTTTGCTACAGTTCCGCCGCCGCCAAGGTCGACCTTTCCAAGCTCGGCTATCTGCCAATCAACGCCGTTTTCGTCAAAGGTCTTCGTTACAAAAGAAACAAATTCAGCCGAAGCATCGGATGTTCCACTCTTGCCGCGAGCACCTGTATATTTTGAAAGAACAACGCCGTGATTTAAGAAGGAAGTGTTTCTCTTCTCAAACACCTCAGGGAAGTTGGGATCGTAGGCTACGTTTACGTCAGCAGAAAGGCACTTTGAATTAGCCCGTACGATTCTTGGGTTTCCGCCAAGTGAGAGGGAAATTTCTTCAATCAGGTCGGAAAGCAGGGAACATTGCATACCGCTTACGCCATCGCTGCCAACTTCTTCTTTGTCGGCTATAATATTAAGCAGCGTATGTGCAGAATCGCTTGATTCAAGCATAGCGGTGATGGAGGGGTATGCACAAACGCGGTCATCGTGACCGTAAGAACCAATCATAGAACGGTCGAATCCGATATCTCTTGCCTTCATGGCCGGAACAGCGCAAAGCTCGGAGCTGATGAGATCAGCCTCAGTACAGCCATACTTTTCGTTTAGCATGGAAAGAACGGTGAGCTTAATTTTATCGGAAACCTTTTCATCATCATAAGGCTCGGTGCCAACGAGAACATTAAGCTGTTCACCGGTGATTGCCTCGCCAACGTGTTTCTGATACTGGAGCTGTGCAAGATGTGGCGGCAGGTCGTTAATGTAGAATACGGGCTCACTCTCGTCTTCGCCCACACATACAGTAACATCGCCGTCAGGCTTGCAGATTACGCCATGAATTGAAAGAGGCGTAGCTACCCACTGATATTTTTTAATGCCGCCGTAGTAATGAGTTTTGAAGAAGCACATTTCGCTGTCTTCAAAAACAGGACGAGGCTTAAAGTCAACTCGAGGAGAGTCTATATGCGAAGCTGTGATACGGATGCCCTCTTCTATGGATTCGGAGCCGATTCTGAACATAAAAAGGCTCTTGCCTCGGTTATTCAGATAGTATTTTCCGCCAACTTCGATTTTGTCCCCTAATTTGTATGCCTTGTAACCGGCACCCTCGATAATTTTAATGGATGTTGTAACGGCCTCACGCTCGGTTTTAGAGCTGTCAAGGAATTTTTTGTAGCCCTCGCAATAACCGTTTATTTCCGCCTTATCGGCAGATTTTGTTTCATAGGTGGTTTTTGACTTGTAGGTTAGCTTTTCGGAAAGAATCTGTCCTTGTGTTTTTTCGTCCATCGTTTTTCTCCTTAATATTTTTTCAGCATGGCTGATTTTTTACTCAAAATATAGCTTTGAATACTTCTTCTCGGCACTTAGCACCCTTTTTACGTATTCGGCGGTTTCGGAAAAAGGAATACGGTCAAGAGTTATACCGTCTGAACTGTATTCGGGATTTTCAAGCCATCCGTTTACTCTGCCGATACCTGCATTATATGCGGCAAGTGCTTCCGGCCATCCGTTGTACTTGCTTTTAAGATACGATAAAAGATAAGTGCCGCGGCGAATGTTAGTGTCGGGGGTGAAGGTGTCGTCTGCAAGTACTTCTTCGCGCAGTAAAGCAGCTACCCAATTATTCGTTTCGTCCATAAGCTGCATGAGTCCTTTAGCTCCCGCATGGGAAACAGCTTTTTCATGGAAATTACTCTCCGTTTTAATTACAGCGTATAATATCTCGGGAGGAATCTCATATTTTTCGGAGTATTTATTAACAATATCGGTATATTTTAAGGGATATCGGTACAAATCTACCTGCTCCCGTATAAATCCCGTCCATGCAAGATAGCACATTAACATAGTTAGGATAAGGGCGAGCAGTATTTTTACAAATGTACGCATATACTTTTCCCTCAGGCATAGAAATTAATCTTTTCAAGGATGGAATTTACCTGTCCTTCGAGGACTTCAAGGCCTGAATTGTTATAAACGGTAAAGTCACAGTTTTCAACGAAAAAGTTGTTGCTTTTTTGAGAAGCGATACGCTTTTCTGCAGTATCGACTGTAATTCTGTCACGGGATATAATACGGCGGATTCGCACACTGTCATCGGCGATTACACCTACCGTATAGTCGCAGTGACGGTCAAAGCCGGATTCGAAAAGCTGCGGTGCATCCACAACGGCAAAACTGTCGCCTGCTTTTTCTCTTTCATTTAACCATTTGTTGATGGCTTCAATTATGTGCTTGTGAGTGATTCTGTTAAGAGCGGCCAATTTTATCTGTCGATTTTCCTCGTTTTCTTCGCCGAATACAATATCTGCAAGGCCACGGCGGTTAAGCTTGCCGTTTTCGCAGAGAATCCCCTCGCCGAAGTATTCGGATAATTCCACAAGGCAGGGCATTCCCGGTGCACAAACCTCTCTTGAAACCTTGTCTGTATCAAGACACTTGATTCCATGAGAGATGAAGCAAAGGGAAACTTCTCCCTTGCCTGCGCCGCTGCCTCCCGTAAGACCAATGACTCTCATATTGTTAATCATAAATTTATCTCCGTTTCTCTTTATTTCGTGAAAATTAAAGCTTTCCGCAAAATTCAACTGAGCCCGATTTGTCCGAGCGATAAGCCGCTTCCATTATCCTCTGAACATATGCACCGTCCTCAAAAGACGGACAGGCAGAGGTTTTTGAGTATACAGAATTAAGAAAAGAATACATAGAGCCGATGTGCCCACGAAGCCAACCGATAGGAGCTTTTACTCCGGGGAAAATACCCGATGGAGCAGGGTATCTGCGCACACATTCGAGCTTTTTAAATCCGCGCTCTCCTCCGAGGTTACCGCCTTTATCCTTTTCGTCAAAGAACCATAGCCAATTCGGTTCCATAAGGTCGAACTTCAAAGCACCATTTTCTCCGTATATTTCAAGGGTAAAATCATCATTGGTACCCGTGGCAAGCTTGGAGGCGGTAATTGTGCCTTTTGCGCCGCACTCAAGCTCAGCTATCATGTAAAAAGCTTCATCCGCATTTGTCTCCCACATTTTGCCGTCCATTCCGCGGCGCAGGGGATGAGCAATTTGTGATGAGCCGTAAACATTCTTAAAATTGCCGCAGAGGTAATAAACAAGGTCAATGGCATGAGAACCTAAATCGAAAAGAACTCCGCCGCCGCAGATTCGTTTATCCTGCTTCCAACCTGCATTTTTCGATGTATCGGTGCAGGAAGCGTGCAGATATGAAGATTTAAAGCTGATAATTTTTCCCAGCAAGCCCTCGTCTATAAGTTCTTTTGCTCTCATAATAGGTGAAAGAAAACGAGTATTAAAGACAATTTGTGCGGTAATTCCAGCTTCCTTTGCAAGAGCGGCAACCTCCGTGGCTTCCGCTTCGCTTATGCAAAGAGGTTTTTCGCAGTAAATGTGTTTGCCGGCGGCGATGGCTTTTTTTATGGTTTCATAGTGGGCAATGTTAGGAGAGGTGATATCTATAATGTGGATAAAGGGGTCATTAATCATTTCATCTTCGGATTGGTACACCTTTGAAAAACCGAACTCACCAGCTGCTTTTTCCCGTGTTTCTTTTGTTCGGGTAAAAATACCGCCGAGGTTTGCACAAAAGGGGAGATCTCTGTAAAAATATTTGAGGTTTTCGATGGCAAAGGCGTGAGTACGTCCCATGGCGCCAAATCCGATAATACCGATATTCATGTGATACCCCCTTGACAAGACCTTGTGTACTAAACAACCACACACAAATATTATACAACATAACTTCAAAAATTACAATAGTTAACCTATTAATTATGGCCCGAGTTTTTTAAAAATTTACATATATGACCTATACTTTATTATGATTATGTGGTATCATAATAACAATATTGTGTTAGTTTAAG
>JAZNUF010000012.1:0-3527 GCA_045592185.1 Candidatus Flemingiibacterium sp. | reverse complement strand
CTGTGGCTCATTTTAAGCGATTTTAAGGCCGATGTGGTATTGCCTCTTGAGTGTTCGCCTTAAATCGCATTGTGGGACATTCTGTGGTGGTTTAGAGCATTCCAAAATGCTTGAAAGCATCCAGAATTGCCTTTTCCTTTTCTGCCGGACACACAAGGTCTTTGCTCTTGCCCTCGCCGATGTTGTAATTGTCGCGCTTTGCCAGACCGCACTTGTCTTTTGTCTGTGCGATATACAGAGTAGATACCTTAAAACCGTATTTCTGCTGAATGTAGTCCTTGATTTCGGTATAGGTGGCAGTCGTTCTTGTGGTCTTTGGTAGGTCGGCAACATTCACCTCAAAGTGGATATGTTCATCGACCTTTTGCCGACTTAAAAGGACTACCGTCTCACAATGCCCCGTGCGAGGGAACATATCAACGGGGGTCACCTTGTCACAGCTGTAGCTGTCTGATAAAAACTTTATATCTCGTGCAAGAGTGTCAGGGTTGCAAGAAATATAGACGATTTTTTTAGCAGAAAATTTTTTGATGGTATCAAGCAGCTCCGGTGAACAGCCTTTCCTCGGTGGGTCAAGCAGTACCACGTCAATTCCGTCCTTACTTATCTCTTCAAGCGCAGAAACGAATTCATCCGGTCGAGAAGCATCAAGACAAAGGAATTCCGCATTATGAAAACCGTTCCTTACAGCATTTTCCTTGGCGTTTTCCACCGCCTCTGGAACAATTTCGATTCCATAAAGCTTCGTGTCTTTTCCGCACACGCTCATTCCCACAGTGCCGATGCCGCAAAACAAATCAATAACTCGCTCTCCCCCTTTTAAAGAGGCAAGCTCCGCCGCCTTGCTGTATAAGAGTTCCGCGCCGAGGCGATTAACCTGCCAAAAGGATTGAGGCGAAATTTCAAAATTACGTCCACAAAGGCTGTCCGTCAGTTTTTCTTTTCCGAAAAGTAATCTAAACACGCTTCCCAAAACCACATTAGTGCTCTTATGGTTAAGATTTTCATAAATACTTGCAACTGTAGGAAATCTTTCCGAAACAGCCCTTGCAAGCTCAGTAACTTTTTCGCTTTGAGTGTTTACCACAAAGCAAACCATCACTTCGTTTTGAGATTCCGAAAATCTGAGATAGAGATGGCGCATAACACCCCGTCTGCTTACCTCATCATAGGCAGAAAGCTTATTTTCGTCCATCCATACTTTGACGAAATCCGCAATTTCTCCGAAGATTTTCGGTTGGAGAGCACAAGACCCCCCTTCATAGGTGCAAGGAATTATATCATGGGAACGCTCGGCGAAAAAACCGATTGCCGTCTTGCCATCTTTTGTTCTACCGATTGGATACTGTGCCTTGTTGCGGTAACCTTCGGTTATACCTACACATAAAACTTCGCAGACATCAACATCAAGCCCTACTTTACGCATAGCGGCAGCAACTCGTCCACGTTTCAACGTTAGCTCATGCTCATATGTAATATGTCTGTAAACGCATCCGCCGCATCTTTTTGACACGGAGCAATCGGGTGATGTTCTATATGGTGACGGAGTAATAATCTCCTCAATCCGCCCTACGTTGTAGTCGGAAGCAACCTTAATAATCTTGACCGCCAACTCATCCCCGGTACATCCCCCGGAAACAAAGGTCACAACATCATTGATTCTTCCCACTCCGCATCCCAGATTGTTTATATCAGTGATTTTAATATTGTAAATTTCATTCTTCTTAGTTTGGTTTTTGGATTTCATACATCTCTCCGAAATGTAAAATAATCGGTACATACTAAAAACAAAGCCCCCGCCGAGCCGTGTGAATCCAAGATTAGAAAACCCTGCTCATGCAAGGCTGGTGCTCTCTCGTCTGTTTTGTGCTCCCAACATCCGATTCATTCGTGCAGAGGAAAAACCTCACAGCTCAGGAATGGTCGGGAGGTCTGCATTCCCATCAGGCGAAGACCGAGCTCCATTTATTTCTTTGTGGGTTTAAATACTTGAATTATCACGCACCAAGCAGGATGGCTTTCTGTGTTCTGATATTATTATATCACAAGTAAGATAAAATTACAATTCTTTTTAGATAATTTCTTATTAAAATTTTCAGAATATTTTTCCAAGTAGTAAAAAGCTATTTACCTGTGTGTTTTTTAATAATAGCAAACGGCTGACTAAAAACGTCAGCCGCCAACATTATTTTTCTTCACCGTCATAGTCTATTTCACCGAACAGCTCATCTTCAAAAAGGTCTGCCACTCGGTCAAATTCATCGTCATCATCAATAGTAACGAGAATATCCTCGTCATTCTCATCCTTCTGTCGCTTCAGAATTACATATTCTTCCGCTTCCTCTTCTTCCAGAGGAATCAGCGCCAAATATTCAACCCCTTCGATTTCCGCACCGGCGAGAAGCTTAAACTGCATCTCCACTCCGTCTTCATCAGTCAAGGTGTATATATCTTCAGTTTCAAAAATATCGTCTGCCATTTCTTAAGTCATCCTTTCGGGAAAATATTTTACATAAATATGATATCATTTTTTTCTCTTTTTGTCAACTCAAATATTGGAAATATATTGATTTTTTAATTTCTCTGTGGTATAATACCCATAAAAGTTCATTTACCGAAAGGATTTTAACTATGATTAAACACGTAGTATGCTTCAAATTTGAAACCCCTACTGAGGCGGCACTGCTTAAAGCCCGTGAGGTGCTTCTTTCAATGGTAGGAAAGGTTCCCACAATCCGCGAAATTCAGGTGGGTGAGGATATCCTTCATTCAAGCCGTTCCTACGACCTTTATCTCTCGGTGGTGGTTGATGACCTTGCCGCCCTCAATGAATACGCAAACGATGAATACCATTGCAGCGTAGTAAAAAAGTATATGCACTCGGTAGTATCGGCGAGCGTAAGCGTGGATTTTGAAATATAAAAATAATAAAGACAAAAATTCAGGCTGTTGCAAAAAATTTGCAGCAGCCTTTTTAATATTCATTATTTAACCGGAACTTTAACAATAACCTTTCTGGATGTATCACTTCCGCAACCGGGCTTGTGTCCGTCCATAGGCGAGAATACAGCAAAATTTCCGGCTTTAAAGTTGAGCATAATTCCCTTACCTTTATAGAGGGTGCAATCTCCGCCCTCGTCATAAGGTGTTGTGACAGTAAGCTCTGAAGTATCAGCATATTCCATGCTCTCAGTTCCCTCAAATATGTACTGAATGTCGATGAATTTTTCGTGGCTTTCGAATACCTTGTCTTCGGGGTTCCCCTGCTTGACAATATCCGATACTAAATAGTATGCGCCGTCCGCAAGCTCGTATCTTCCGGGCTTTGCGTCCGTCTTTACGGACTTTAAAAGCTCGATATATTTGTCAAGAGCTTCCGTTGACATTCCACAAGCACGGTAAGTATTAATATTTCCGAAAATCATAATATTTCCCTTTCATGTAATTACTTCAAAAAATTTGTTTATTCCCATTATAGCACTCTTTTAATAGCTTGTCAAGGTGTATCTTATTATATTGACAAATAG
>JAZNUF010000011.1:0-6414 GCA_045592185.1 Candidatus Flemingiibacterium sp. | reverse complement strand
GGACGCGGCGTGATTGCGTCACCCGACACATTCGCGCCTGGCTGTCCACCGCCGGGAACGCCGCCGCCAAAGCTCTGCGGCACGTTCTTCGCGATAATCGACTCATAAAGCAAAAACCGCAGGCTGTAAACCTGCGGTCTTATAATAAATTTTACTGTTAATGCACCAACTATTATCCCCTATTACCAAGGCTGTACCGTGGCTGAAATATCTGCTACACGGGCAATATTGTTCGCCTCCATGTACGAAGCGATTCCATCAATAATTTCGGTGGGCAGATAAGGATTTGCAAACATAGCCGTACCTACACCGATAATGTCAGCGCCTGCCATAAGCATTTCGATAGCATCCTCGGCAGAGGAAATACCGCCCATACCGATAATCGGCAGATTTACTGCATTTCTGACCTGCCATACCATGCGCACCGCTACGGGAAATACAGCCGGACCCGACAGTCCGCCCACATTGTTGTGGAGAATCGGTCTTTTGGTTCTTATATCTATTCGCATACCAAGCAGAGTATTAATCAGCGCAAGTGCGTCCGCGCCTCCCGCCTCAGCTGCGCGAGCCATCTCGCAAATGTCAGTAACATTGGGCGAAAGCTTGACAATTACGGGCTTTTTCGAATGCTTCTTCACCTCTGAGGTTATCTCAAAAATAGTTTTTGAGTTTGTACCAAAGGCAACTCCGCCCTCCTTCACATTTGGGCAGGAAATATTCATCTCGATAAAATCCACGTCTGTTTCCGACAGAATTTCTGCGACCTTGCAATAATCGGCAATAGTCGAACCGCTTATATTGGCAATCACCGTTGCCCCTTCGGATTTTAAACGGGGCAATTCCTTTTCCACAAATACCTGCACTCCGGGATTCTGAAGTCCGATAGAGTTAAGGATTCCCGATGGAGTTTCGGCGATTCTCGGTGGAGGATTTCCAAGTCGGGGCGCAAGAGTCATACCCTTCACCGCGATAGCTCCAAGCTCTGACGCTTCATAATATGGAGAATATTCCAAACCGAATCCGCATGTACCGCTAACGGTAACTACGGGATTCTTCAGGGTAACGCCTGCAAAATTCACAGAAAGGTCTATATTTTTCATTTCCAAATAATCTCCTTTGAATCAAATACCGGCCCATCCATGCAGACACGTTTGTATTTTTCGCCTACAACCCCTTCGTTGTCCTTGAACATGGTTTTGCAAACGCAGGCAAGACAAGCCCCCACGCCGCATCCCATTCGTTCCTCCATAGAAACCTCACAGCGAACACCGGCTTGCTCACACAAAGCTGCCGCCGCTGCCATCATGCCCCGAGGGCCGCATACGTATACCACGTCAGTTTCGCCCCTCGCAAGCTCCTCTTTCAGAAGCTCGGTGACAAAACCGCCTCTGCCGCTTGTGCCGTCATCGGTTATTACCGAAGTGGGAATCCCATTGCTTTCAAAAAGCTCGAGGGAATTTATGATTGAAGCTGTGCGGAATCCGAAAAGAGCTTTTGCGGACGAACATTTTTTGCCAATAGAAAGTAGCGGATAGATACCGATTCCGCCACCCACCAGAAGCGCGCGCTCACCTTCTTTACGGGTGAAGCCGTGACCAAGAGCGCCAAGAATACTTATATATTCGCCTGCCTGCTTCTTTGACATATATTCCGTGCCCTTGCCCCTTACCTCATAGCAAAGACGAATACAATCGCCTACCGTTTCGCAGATGGAGATAGGACGGCGAAGAGTCGTTCCCTCTCCGCAAAGGACATGGACAATTTGCCCCGGCATCGCCCGTTTTGCCACAGATGGGGCTTCGATGAGCATATCGTAGAGTTCTGCGCCCTCTATTATTTTTTTGTTTTCGACAATTTTGCCGTTATCTTTAAGTGGATTTGACATTATGGGATTTACACCTTTCTGCATTGATTTTTGTATTAAAGAGCAGAGTTTATATCGTCACGCATAGCTATGACTGCATCACGGGTGCAGGCTTTGAAATTTCTGCCGTCATCTCCAGCTTTCTTGTATGCGCACATCAGCGCACGGGAGGAATTAACGATTGCACCCGATTTTTTACTGTCAAATGCACCGACAATATCATTTGCCGCACCGCCCTGAGCACCGTATCCGGGTATCAGGAAAAAGGTATGAGGCATTGCCGCACGAAGCTCACAAAGCTGCTTTGGATAAGTTGCTCCCACAACAGCACCGCAAGGGCTGTAGCCCGATTCTGAAATGTACGGACTTCCCCACTCCTCAACCTTAGCCGCTACATGGCGGTAAAGGGTGGAATCATTGATTTCAAGGTCCTGAAAATCGCCCGAAGACTTGTTGGAGGTCTTAACGAGGATAAACATGGACTTATCATACTCTGCAGCGGTGTCAATGAAAGGCTTCACCCCGTCAATTCCAAGATACGGGTTAACCGTAACGCAGTCCACGGGGGTAGCTTTTGCCTTAGAGTTAAAAAGCTGAGTCTCACCGATAAAAGCCTTTGCATAGGCGTCTGCCGTAGAGCCGATGTCGTTTCGCTTCACGTCAAGGATTATATAAAGCCCTGCCTCTTTTGCATATTCGATAGTTCTCTCAAGGGCAATAAGTCCCTCAATGCCGTACATTTCATAAAATGCCGACTGAGGCTTAACCGCGGGAACAAGCTCTGCCGCCGCGTCAATAAGTCCTTTGTTAAACTCAAAAATCGCCTCTCCTGCAGCCTTAAAGGTATCGCCGTATTTTTTAACGGCTTCTTCACGAATATGAGGAGGGATGTAATCAAGGACAGGGTCAAGTCCCATGACGGTGGGGTTGTTTTTTGATCTTATTTTTTCGATTAAGGGTTCAAATGACATGGTATATTTCCTTTCAAAATTATTTGTCCGTATTTTCAAAAACGCATTTCCCGCCGAGGAAAGTAGCGTCCACCCTCGCCCCAAAGGTCATCCCCGCAAAAGGTGTATTTGTGGATTTTCCTTTTAGGGAATCCAGCGTTACAGTATTGTCACAGCCGAGGGTCACAATGGCGAAATCGGCGGGAGCTCCCACGCTAAGGGTGCCAAGTCCCATTTTGTCAAGTCCCGTTATCCTTGCCGGATTTGAGGACATAAGCTCTATAAGCCGTCCGAGAGTTATGTGCCCTGCTTGTACGAGATTGGTGTAAGAAACAATAAATGAAGTCTGAAGTCCGATAATTCCATTTAGCGCCTTTTTGATATCCGAGCCTTTTTCCTCCTTGGAATGGGGCGCATGGTCGGTAGATATGCAGTCCACTGTACCGTCACAAATGGCTTCGATCACCGCCAATCGATCGTCCTCACTTCTGAGAGGAGGATTCATTTTTGCGTTTGAGCCGTAATAAATCACATCAGAATCGGTTAAGGAGAAATAATGTGGGCAGGTTTCGGCAGTGACCTTGACTCCGCGCTCCTTAGCACGGCGGATACAGTCAAGACCTCCGCGAGTTGAAACATGACAGATGTGAAGCCGACATCCTGTTTCCTCGGCAATCATTATATCCCGTTCTATGATTAAATCCTCGGCTAAGTTCGGAATCCCCGGAAGTCCCAGCATACGAGAAATCTTGCCCTCGTTTACAGCCCCCTGCGCCATAGACATTTCTTCACAGTGGGACATTATCAAAAGGTCTTTTCCCGCGCCTATTTTCATAGCATCATAAAGCATCTTCGCCGACATCACAGGACGTCCGTCATCGGAAAACGCCGCCGCCCCTGCTGCCGAAAGCTCCTCGAGAGGGCAAATCTCCTCGCTTTTCAAGCCCTTGGTAATTGCCGCCACCGGAAAAACTCTGCAATCCGCATCCTTAGCCTTATTTTTTATATATTCGATAACCTCGACACTGTCAGTGACAGGCTTGGTATTTGGCATGGCAAATACAGAGGTGACTCCCCCTGCCGCGGCACAACGTGCCCCCGAAGCAATATCCTCTTTATATTCAAACCCCGGCTCACGCAGATGAACGTGCAAATCAATAAGCCCCGGAATGACGTGTTTCCCGCTGCCGTCAATAACCCGCTTTGCTGAAAGCTCACTTGCCGCACCGCGAGGGAAAATTCCCGCGATTTTTCCATCTTTCACCGCCAAGGTACAAACCTCGCCGCTTCCTATAGGAAGCCTTGTCACTCTGGCATTTGAAACCAAGAGGTCAAAATTCTTCTCCACGTCCGATTATCCTTTCTCAAAATCCTTAGTTGAATCGTTCAATTCCTGGGGCTCGTTTTTCTTATATCGAAGATTTGCCGCAAAATCATCGTAGGCGTAAACATATCCCTCGCCCCGAACCGCCCGTATCAGGCGGAGTCCCAAGGGCTCGTCCAGTTTAGAACGAAGAAAACGCACATATACATCCACCACATTTGTATCCTTGCCGCTGGTGTCTTTCCATAACTCTCTGAGAAGCTCGGAACGGGTTATGGTTTCACCGGGACGCGAATGTAGGTATGAAAGCAGCGAGAACTCCTTAGGCGTAAGCTTAACTGTGGTATCGCGGAAGGTAACGCTTGAATCCTCCTCACAGATGATAAGCTGATTTTCTGCATACGTACTCTCGTCCTCTACCTCGCAGACCTCTTTTACAAATTTTCTCAGCTCCATTATGGAAAAAGGCTTTGTAAGTATCAACAGCCGTACCTGCTCCGGCATCGCCGCACCCAGGAGCCCGCAATCCACAAAGATTGCAGCCCGAAGCCTGCGGGATGAGGGCAATTCACACATTCCCTCCGCCGCAAGTATTTGATAGTCGCCGCCGGACTTGGCATTGACAAGCCCAAGCCCCTCAAGCTCAAGCTCAAGCAGCCTTGCGTAAAGCGGGTCCGTGGCAATAACCTTAAATCTTAGCTTTTCCATGTAAATTTCCTCGTTACCATGAGATTTTTTCATCGGCTATCTGACGGTTAATAAAGGGCATTATCTCGTCCCTCTCATAACCGAGGGAGTACGCTAAAATCAGTTTCATATACGCAGTTTCGTTTGTCATGGAATATATCGGTTGTATCCCATGGGAAATCAAGTCTGCCGTGGTTGAATACCTTCCCGAGGCGGCACGCATCTCTTCGGGAAGGGGCGACAGGAAAATATCCACATTTTTCTTTTTGCATTCGTCTATCAAATAATGTAACGATCTCTTTGTATAAGGCTCGTTTTTTTCCGTCCTTTCGGCGCAGGCAGTAGCTGAATGATAGCTTCCGTGCAGAACTGCACGGATATTTTTTGATATATTAAAGAGCGAATAGTCTATCCCCACATAGGGTTCAATTCTCATTACACACGCAGAAAGTCTATTAAGCCGTGTGAGAATAGGATATTCCGTCTGAATTTCATAAGGCGTTGCTTCTGTGTACGGGCACATATCCCATGAATAAAAATCCGCGGTAAAATTATCGCAGTTACGCAAATGCGCTCCGTGATGAAGATAGATAACACCATCTGAATTACGATACGGGACGTAAACTCCGGCACCGAAGCCCTTTAATGCAAGCTCCACCGCAGCCTTGAAATTAGCGTGACCGTTAGCCCGCGGGTCGCTTAACGTATAATCGCTTGAAACTATAAAAACGGGCTTGTCCCACACCCCCGCAAGCGCAAGGGCCAGAAGGCTTGACGTGTAGGCAAGAGTATCCGTGCCGTGAGCAACGATTACTGCCCCATAATCCTCCAAAATCGCATCAGAAAAGGCATCGAGAAGTCGTCCCAGACGTGGAATTGTCATATTTTCGCTAAGGATATCAAGAGGATGAATGTAATCAAACTCCACGTCCGAGAATCCATGCAGATACAGCTCCTTTGAAAGGAGTGATACGGTATTTTTACCGTTAGCAAAAAGATGTCCGGTCTCGTTTTCCGTAGTGCTGATAGTTCCGCCTGTCATCATAATGAGAATCTTCATAGATATGACCATGGCTTTTGCGGAGCAAAAGCTTCCCTTCCGTGGAATTGGGGCTGGTTTGCGAAGCAAAACATTGCCGCTGCGGCAATGTAAGCTACAAAACACTGTTTAAAAGATTTATCTTTCAAACTTGCGCCTTCCTTTAAAAGAATTATGTATCCTGCCCTTATTTACTGCTTGTTAATGCACGCAGCAATCATTTTCATATCGGTGAGCATATCTTCCTTTTTTCTCGGGTCACGGAGAAGCGCAGATGGATGATATACAGCGCAGATTCTTCTGCCATCTCTATCAAACCAAATGCCGTGCTCTTTTGTTATTTTAAAATCGGGCTTAATGAGCCGTTTTGCGGAAATCCGTCCAAGGCAAACAATAACCCGGGGATTTATAAGCTTAATCTGTTCATCCAGATATCCTATACACGCATCCTCCTCTTCGGGGAGAGGATCGCGGTTTTTCGGGGGACGGCATTTAAGTATATTTGCAATATACACATCCCCCCCTGAAATGTCACCCGCCTCAAGGATGC
>JAZNUF010000010.1:0-2593 GCA_045592185.1 Candidatus Flemingiibacterium sp. | reverse complement strand
GTATTTTTCGGAATATACCAGGTCAAATCGAATTTTGCAGTAACCGCGCCTTCTACTATCGGCACCATGCCATCAAGCTCTTCACCGGTAGGAAGGGCTCCGTTTCCTATCATGTATATTTTTATTTTTTTACCGTTGTTGGCTAATGCCGTTTCGCGGTTTATTTCGCCGGAAAAGTGTACCGATGACAAATCCTCGCTCAGTCTGCAGGATGTAAGCCGACCGCAGGTGTCATTCACCAAAGGGGCATATGCGGATATTATTGAAAGAGATTCGATTTTTACGCTTCCCTTGTTTGCACCAAAAAGCAAATTAATATCGCAGATTTGCTCCGCATCCTCAATATACGCGTAATAATACTGTGATTCCGAGTTAGGAATTATGGGCAGAATCAAGCTCTTATTTTCGCTGACCGCCCGTTCATCAACCGTAGAATAGTAGATTGTAACAAAATCATTATCGGTGCGGTTTTCAAATTTAATTCTTAAACAGTTTACGTCATAGTTGAATCCGGGCAGAAAAAGCGAGGCAGAAAACCTCATTGATGCAGAGGAATCCACATTAAGGGTCAGAGAGCTCTTATCCTTTGCAAGAATTGCAGTTCCACCCTCCACTGTGTAGGAATCGAAGAGAAATCGCTCCACCATTTCCCCGTCAACCCGGTCAAAAGCATATATATCATCTATGTAAAAGCTGTCAGATACAATTTGAGTGAGAGAGGTATCCACCGTAAAAGTAATCTCAAGTGCCGAAATTGACGAGCGTCCGCTAAAAGAGGAAATGTCCGTTACAACGGTATTCCAGCTTCCGCCTTCAACCGTTTCAAGGCTTTCCCACGCCTTACCGTCAGAAGAATAGAGGGTGAGTCTGGCGTAATAAACCGTTGATTCATCCTTATCATAGGATGGGACAAAAATATCGTATGCGATTTTGCGGTAATTTGTAAAATCGTAAGGGGCAGAAAATTCTTTTTTAACCGTACGAAGGAATGTTATGGGAACAAGCCTTGACTTAACCTCAAGGCATGAACGCACCTTGCCATTTTTAGTATTGACAACTGTTTGTCCAAGGCTATGAAAGCTATCTGTAACGGCAAAACCATCTACTGAGTCTTTGAAATCCGCGATATATACAGGTGTATCCGACTGAGCGCCTTTTACGGACAAAATCGGCATAACCGCCAACAGGGCAGTAAATATCACAGCAAGCACTGCCATCTTAGAAAATATATTTTTAAATTTCATGGCATTCCTTATCCTAAAGCATCCCTTTCTTTGAAAATAGAAAGCATCAAAGGGCAAACGGCAGAGAAAATCTTAAAAATTGTAAAATTTCGCCTTTGAATATACTGTTACATTATATTATATCATGAATTTTTATTAAAATCAATATTCTTTGCGCAAACAATATTGATTTTGTGATAATTTTATGATACAATATAGTGTGTTGAGATATAATTTTAAAAAAGCTTATGAGGAGAATAACATGCCGATTAAGATACCTGCAGGCTTACCTGCCTGCGAGACCCTTGAAAATGAAAATATATTTGTAATGAGCGATTTTCGTGCTGAGCATCAAGATATCCGTCCTCTTAAAATCGCCGTACTTAATTTAATGCCTACAAAAATCACCACCGAAACGCAGCTCATACGTCTGCTTTCAAACAGCTCCCTTCAAATTGAATTTACCCTTCTGCAAACCGCAACCCATCGCTCCAAGCACACACCAGCCGAGCACATGGAGGCCTTTTACAAAAACTTTGACGATATCAGAGGCGAGAATTTTGACGGACTCATAATTACCGGAGCACCCGTTGAAAATTTGGACTTTTCCCAAGTCAGCTATTGGGACGAGCTTTGTGATATCATGGAGTGGTCAAAGAGTCACGTTTTTTCCACCCTGCATATTTGCTGGGCGGCGCAAGCCGGTCTTTACTACCATTACGGCGTACCGAAGTACACCCTTGATTCAAAAATGTTCGGAATCTTTGAGCATTACGCCTTAAATCCCAATCACCCTATAGTGCGCGGATTTGACGAATATTTCTATGCCCCTCATTCACGTCACACGGGAATATCCGAGTCGGAAATCGCGAAAATCAGCGAACTTTCACTCATTGCCAAAAGTGACGAAGCAGGGCCATACATAATTGCCGCCAAGGACTCCCGTATGCTCTTTGTCACAGGACATTCCGAGTACGACTACGACACTCTGGCAAAGGAATATTTCCGCGACCTAGAGAAAGGTCTGAACATTGAAGTTCCGAAAAATTATTTCCCCGATGACAATCCAAACAATCGTCCACCCAACATCTGGAGAGGGCACGCAAACCTGCTCTTTTCAAATTGGCTCAATTATTTTGTCTATCAGAATACCCCCTACGACTTGTCCGACTTGTCATAAGCATTTAAATAAGATAAATTTTTTTATTTCTAAATAATATATCCCTTAATGTAAAGAATAATACCGTGGCAAATGCCACGGTATATTTTTATAACCACTAAGAAAACTTCACAGAAAGGAGATACAATTATTTATGGATACAAATGAAATGCTTCTTCAAGAGCTTTACAAAAACACCACCATGGGCGGC
>JAZNUF010000009.1:0-3703 GCA_045592185.1 Candidatus Flemingiibacterium sp. | reverse complement strand
TGTTAATGAGATTTTTGAGGGATGTGTAAGTAACGGCATTAAGGCGCGCTTCCGCCTCTGTAGTAGTGCCAAGTGTACGGTAGAATGTACGCGGATCTTCGATTTCCCAAATTATGTAGCTGTCAACCGTCATATTTTTCTTATCGGAGGTCAACACCTCAGAGGGTGGGATATCATAAATCAAGGTTGTTTTCGGGAAAGTACGGGTGGAATCTATGAATGGTATTTTGAAATGGAGTCCCGCTTCATCGGTAATTTCCACGATTTCCGAAAAACGTGTGACACACGCGTATTCATTTTCAGCTACGCTGTAAAGGGAATTAGCGCCCACAAACACTAGAGCGATTAATATAATGGCAGTTATAATAAGTCCTTTTTTCATTACTGAATCACTCCTTTCATTATTTCGAGCTTGACGCGAAATCGTCAAGGGGCAGAAGCTTCTCGGTAGACCCATCGGAGGTATCTATGTAAAGTGTAACTCCGGGAAGAGCTTCCTCAATCATTTCGTAATACATACGAATCTTAGTTGTTTCGGGATTCTTTGCGTATTCGCCATACATAGCCTCGAAACGCGCCACCTGTTTTTTAGCCTCGTTGATACGATTCTGCTTAAGATATTCGGCATTCTGGATGAGTTTATCTGCATCCGCCTCAGCCTGGGGAAGCTTTGAATTGGAGTAAGCCTTAGCCTGATTTATAGCGGTTTCTGCGCCCTGCTTTGCGGTTTCCACAGCCTTAAAAGCTTCGATTACCGAATCCGTAGGAGGCTCCGAGTCCTGGATTTTTATATCGGACAAGGTAAGGCCTATATCATATTCTTTGAGAACCTCTGTAACAAGCTCTTTTATACGAATCTGAATGTCGGTTTTACCATCGGTGAGCACCTCGTCCACAGTAGCGCTTCCCACCACCGCACGAATTTGACTTTGTATAAGATTCTTAAGTATCGCTTCAGGATACTGAGAGTTGTACAAATATTTCACCGGATCTGAAATTTTATACTCGATAAAGAAATCCACGTTGACGATATTGTAATCGCCGGTAATCATCTTCGATTCCTTTTCAATTATCTGGTAAGCTGAATCGCTGGTACTGTCACTGCGGTAACCAAGCTCAATTTTGTGATATACATTAACGTCAACCTTATGTACTTCCTGCAATCCAAAAGGAAGCTTAAAGTGCATACCCGCGTCTGTAACGTCCGTCACCTTGCCAAAGGTGGTAACTACCGCCTGTTGCTTTTCATCAACGGTGTACCAACAAGTAGCACCTATCGCAAATACAAGCAAAGCCAGTAATGCAATGATTACGATGGTACGGAGATTTTTAGGGGCTGAAAACTTTTTGCCGGTGTTGGTATAAAATATTCCGCCGCCTGATGTGAAATTATTCATGAATCATGACCGTTCCTTTCTTGTTTTGTCACAGTGTCCCAAGATTAATTCATGGGGCGACAAGCCATGTATTCATTGTAATATATATTTGTGACATCTGTGTTACAGATTTATTGTAGTTCTGCAAATTCGGGTAATTCTGCATATTCTCGGAACAAATTCGCAAAAATTCAAGAAGCCCCTTTGACAGGCGTGATGCCACATTTACATAAAGAAACGTGCATATCACGCCCGTCTTTAAGGCTTGCCTTTAAATCAATTCATTCAGATCGTTGGTAGGTGGCAGACAGCTGTGAGCGCGGCACACATAGTAGGTGGTTTTTCCGTTTTTGAGTGGGTACTCCTTTGTAGGCTGCGATAAAAGCATAACCGCTGCGTTTGTCGGCAGTACAAGCGGTAAATTTCCGATATCTGTTTTATCATTGGCTACAACCGTCACCGTCATCTGCGGCTTGGTATAATCTAAAAGTGCCTTCAGAAACATCCCGTGGTTAACGAGATATTGTGAGGCGTTTTTCGAGAGGAAGTCTAACTGTCGCTGCGCCTCGGTTTGGTACTTCCCCCCATGGGTGAGTTGGGACAAGCAAACAAGATTGTATGCCATAAGCGAATTTCCGCTTGGTATTGCTCCGTCATAGGTTTCCTTGGGGCGAAAAATCAGCTCTTCGTGGTCATTGCCGTACAGATAAAATCCGCCGACATCGTCACCGAAATTGGATATTACTTTATCGCACAAGCGTCTTGCGCGCTCCAAATATTCTCCCTGCAGCGTCCCACGATACAAGGACATCTGTGCGAAGATATATGCGGCATAATCGTCCAAAAATCCTCTCACGCCACGTTTTCCCATATGAAAGCTGACGTAAAGACTGTCTTCCTCCCACAGATATTTTCGTATATACCGGTCGGCTTTTTGGGCAGCCGAAAGGTATACTTCCTTCTTACTGACAAGGTACACTTCACACATGGCGGCTATCATCAACCCGTTCCACGCCGTTAAAATCTTCTCATCACGGTGGAGAGAATACCGCTTTTTACGGTATTCGTCAAGTATAGGCAGAAACGACCCAAAGCTTTTATCCGATCCATCGCTTTTCAGCAGATTTGGGATGTTCTTTCCTTCAAAATTACCTGCATCCGTTATGTCGTAATGCCGGTTAAATCTTTCTCCCTCCTCTTGGCCCAGAATCTTGGTAATATCACCAGGTGTGAACAGATAATATTTTCCCTCCTCGCCCTCGCTGTCCGCGTCCTGCGAGCTGTAAAATCCGCCTTCCGGAGAGGTCATCTCCCGGAGAATGTAGCTTGCAGTTTTTTCTGCAATCTCAAGATACAACGGCTTTTTTGTCACAGCATAGGCTTTGCAATATGCAAGAATCAGGAGTGCGTTGTCATACAGCATTTTTTCAAAATGAGGGACCAAAAACTTTTCGTCAGTAGAATAACGGCAGAAACCAAAGCCAATGTGATCGAACATTCCGCCCCGGTACATGGAAAGAAGCGTATGCTCTGCCATGTCAAGACATGCGTCCGTTTTGTAACGCTCGTAAAAGTTTAGCAAAAACAGCAGGTTGTGCGGTGTGGGAAATTTAGGAGCCCGTCCGAATCCTCCGTGTTTTTTATCGTATATACGGGAGTATTGCCTCACAGCTAACTGAATCAGGTCAGTATCAGACGTATCTGTAGCAGATGCATCTGCCGATGTTTCAAATCTGTTCAAATGACCGATAATTTCGTCAGACTGTCGAAGGAGCATATCGCGATCATGTGTCCATTTTTCATGTATGGCAAGTAAAAGCTCCCGTAGGCCGACCATACCGCCGCGCGAGGTTTTGGGAAAATAAGTTCCGGCAAAAAATGGCTTTTGCTCTGCTGTCATAAAAATACTCGTAGGCCAGCCGCCGCTTCCCGTGAAGGCTTGACAGACCGCCATGTATACGCTATCTATGTCAGGGCGTTCTTCCTTGTCCACCTTGATAGATATAAAATATTTATTGAGCAGCTCGGCTATTTCTTCATCCTCAAAGCTCTCATGAGCAAGTACATGACACCAATGGCACGCGCTGTATCCGATACTTAAAAAAATGGGCTTGTCCTCCCGCCTCGCGCGCTCAAATGCCTCACTGCACCAAGGATACCAATCAACGGGATTTTCCTTATGCTGCAGTAGATACGGACTTGTCTGATTTTCCAATCGATTACTCAAATCAATCATCTCCTTTATATGCCTTTATCTTTTGCATTATCAAGATGTATTATGCAAAAGTCAGCGGTCAACGTGTAATATCCTTTGGACTTAGTATGCC
>JAZNUF010000008.1:0-3068 GCA_045592185.1 Candidatus Flemingiibacterium sp. | reverse complement strand
ACATGGCTACGATCCGACTTTACCCTCATCATACCAATCTTCAACGCTGATTGCTCCCCTTACCGTATCACGAAAGCTCACCACATCATCATGGGCTTCCGAAACCATAGCGAAACGGTAAACCTCATCAAGAATGTATATTTCCGCCTCGGCACGGTAAAAGCCGTGTTCAAGTCCTCCGTCAAGAAAGCGAGCTACCGAACTTCCGCCGATATCAAAAACTTCAATATCGGAGCTTGCCCCGTGAGCGAAATTATTCCCGAGAGGAGATACTTCTTTACCCGTGCATCCGTAACTTATTTCACATTCAAGCCTGAACCCGTTTTTTTCATCTCCGAAAAAGAACACATCTTGTCCGTGCACAGCTTCCTCACGGCAAAGATTGCCGGGAAGCTTGAATCTACGCAGATAATGACCGAAGCCATAATTAACCTCGTCCTGCATATATCCCGGGGGATAATGTAAATGATAATCGTCAGAAAGAGAATAATCTGCCTCGGAGCGTTTAGTGTTAATGATGAGCCATTTGTAAATTTCCTTGGGAAATTTTGCGTACTTGTCTGTTGAAAGAGCGTTTTCAAAGCAGTCTGCGCATTGATTCATGCTAATGTAATCGGTAATATGAAAATTTCGTGACTTTCCTCCGAAAGCACTTGACCATATTATAAATAGCCCCTCTTTAATGTAAAAATCAGCAGAATCACGGGGAGTATTTCGCGAGAGGAAACGGTGGTCACAAACATAGCTGAAGCCATAACGGCGAATTTCATCGAAAAGAGTTTCTATATCGTACCGACCGAGAGGCGTAACAAGCGTCCCCGGAATATACTTTGGCTCAAAGCAATCAACCGGCCATCCGAGAAGCGCCTGGAGTCCTTCCCTGTTGTCATTTACCGCGAAGGCAAACTGCTGACGCATGGGTAGGTAAAAATCTCGGCGAAGCTTGTCAAAGTCTTTGTCAAGAGTGTAGGATAAATTGGGGTTTTCCGTAAATTCGATTACTCCACCCAAAAATTCGCTCAAGCTCTCCGCAATTTCAACGACCTCCGCATACACTCCGGCACCCGCACAGTTGCAGTCGATTTCGCCGTTAAGCTTCGCGTCCATCGGGAAATAAAAAACATCAAGATAAGCGCAAAAAGCAAGATATACAGAGAAGCCATCGGGCTCTACATTAACATCATATTCATTTGCGGTGAAAAACTCTGTGATTTTTTGGCTCAAATCCTCGCCGGAAAGCCCCGAAACAGAAAAGAACAAACGTATCGGCAAAAATTCATCCTCGGGCGGAGGAAGTGTATCCACAAAAGACAAGTCATTGTCCTCTGACAAGGCAAACAACGGCTCACCGTCAGAATTAAGAATATCTGCATTTAAGTAACCCGCCAAGCTTTTCAAAAACCACTCGGTTTCGGATAAAGTGCATTGTGAATCGTCAAGACTCAGCATAATTGTCTGTGAGCCCTCTCCTTTAAGGGGAAAATAAAGGCAGGTTCCTTTATAAAGGAGAGTTTTGCTTACAGCCTCGGCGGCGTGAGTTACCGATGCTACATCCAATTTTCCGCTTGGGCGGGATAAAATTAAGTAACCGGACATTTCAGCTTTTGCTCACTTCTTTTATTACACCGCGCAGCAAGGACTTAAATTTTTCCGAAATCTCAGCGGCGGTATCAAGAACTTCTTTTTCTGTAAGAGGATTACCCGTGATACCTGCGGCCATATTGGAAACGCAGGAAATGCAAAGTACTTTTATACCAAGCTGTGCGGCAAAAATAACCTCCGCAACAGTTGACATTCCAACAAGATTTGCGCCCATAAGCTTTAGTGCTTTGATTTCGGCAGGAGTTTCGTACTGAGGTCCCGACATATAGGCATAAACGCCCTCTTTCAGCGTGAATCCAAGCCTATCTGCGGTATTAATGGCAATTTCTCTGAGCTCGCGGTCAAAAACCGACTGCATATCAAAGAATCTCTCGCCAAATTCAGGGATATTAGCCCCACGCATTGGGGAATCCGGCGACAATTTAATCTGGTCGGTTACGCAAACTAAATCACCGGGACGAATTTCACGCTCGTCATTGTAACCTATTCCTCCTGCGGCATTTGTAATGATTAATTTGTCGATTCCAAGTAACTTGAAAACTCCCACGGGATATGCGGTTTGCCACATTTCCCAGCCCTCATAATAATGGAATCTGCCGTTCATGGCAAGAACCAACCTCTCGGAACCGTCCTCATATTTTAACTTTCCGAAAACAAGAACCCCTTTTTGATAAGATACGGTTGACGTGGGAAAATGTGGGATATCACGGTATGGAATAGTTACACTGTCAGTAAGTCTGTCGGCAAACTCTCCCAGGCCTGAGCCAAGAATGACCGCAATTTCGGGAATTTTTCCAATTTTCTCCTTTATATAGTTTGCAGATTCAACATAGTGAGAATAAACAGCCTTTGCCATAACAGAATTCCTTTCTTTGTCACATAGATATTTTATCCTATGAATTCCCTAAGCACCGAATATTTCGGTACCATGTCAAGGGAGATTTTTTCAATAGCCTCAAGTTTTCCGGTAATTTCGCAAGCTTTGGGATAATAAACATTATCCTCCGGCACTTTCTCCAAAATTTCGGGTAAAACCGTGCTCATGAGAAAAACTTCATACCCCATAAAAGAGTTGATGTGCAAATCCGCAGTTGGTGCGTAAGGTAAAATGGAACGGTCCTCATTTGCCGCCACGGAACGCCACAAGTGGAAAGTAAATTCAGGAGGAGCAGCACGGAAATTGTAGTCGCGTACAAGACGGCGCATAAGTCTAAGCTCACGCCTGCCGAAATAAACTCCGTCTATCTCAACATCCTCGTCAACACAGATGTAAAGTGACTTGTAATTATCCCCGAAAAGGGATACGACCTCGGGGTAAATAGCTTGTATACCCTCAAAGATAAAAACGCTGTGGTCATTTGGGTCAACAAGCTTGTAACCCACGCATTTTCCTATAGTAAAATCATAGATAGGGAGCTCAGTGGGCTCACCTGCAATGATGGAAGCAGAGCGTTCTGAAAGCAGCT
>JAZNUF010000007.1:0-3804 GCA_045592185.1 Candidatus Flemingiibacterium sp. | reverse complement strand
TCTCGTATCTTTGCTCTAATACCTTCCGGGTACTTCTTCATTCCAACTTTTCCTGACATAAAAACACCTCCTATGGTAGTACTTTAATTCTACCATAAGAGGTGCCTTTTGTCTATTGTCCGTTTTTACTGGACTTGTTCAAAATTGGGACGCCTTTTAATTTTACGAATATTTTTGAAATATGATGCCAACCAACTTTTCTTTTTACGCTTGTTGTATTTACTATGAAAGTATTATTTTTTGCCCTTCAGCATACGGAGCAACTTATTTACACATCGTTTGGCAAAGCGAGTGTACTTGTACAAAGGATGAACGGGAAATCTCGGTTGTGACCGTTTCAAAAACTCGCTCACCTTTGTAAGCGTATTCTCCCATTCGGACACAACAAGGGTTTCTTTGCTTGTATGCCATCCGTGATATCCTACGCCAAGATTAACGCCGCAAATGTTTCGGCACAGAACCGCCAAATCAGTTCCGCCTTTTGCCTTGCTATCAGTAAATCCAAGCTCGTTTTCTATGTATTTCTTGAACTTCCTTGTATTATCCACCTGATTAAAAAGGCAGCAATCTGTCCCCTGCCAATCAAACTCTATCATATATGAGTGTTGATTAAGCTCATGAAAGAGTTTGGGATTGGACTTCTTTAAGTAGCGAGCACCGTGTTTCCCGTGTTCTTCCCCATCGACAATAAGAATACTGTGACCGCAATCGCGCAATTCCCAAAGCATAGCGCATCCGGCGCGGCAATCGGCACCAATACCGCAATCGGGGTTGGTGCTTCTGAAAGTACCGTCATCAAGAACAGCCTCCCTATCACCTAAAAAAGGCCTCTTATATGCTTTGTCCCAAACAGTGTCAATATGGGCTACAAGTACAACACCGTCCTCACGCGTGCCAGGGATATATACATATCTCTGTAAGGGTTCCGCCCCATTGCCTGCAATGGCCCCCTGCAAAGCCGAGAAACGCTCAAATATCCCATCGCCGCTACAAAGAGGAACATTCAGAAATTCACCAAGAGTATTTATGCGATCATTTACCATAAGCGGTGTTATCACCCTTTCATTTTGTGAATAGCTTTAGAAAGCTTATCCTTAAATTTAAAGAGAGCTGCAGCCGTTGCAGGAAAATGGACATACAAAATATATACGATCTTTCCTTTTGAAGTGAGAGCCGGATAAATGTCTTTTTTATACTCTTTTAAGACCTTCCGCATCTTTTCGCTGTCTTCGCTATGAGGTTTATTTTTATTAAAGCAGTGAAGAAAGCTACAAAACGCATCTCTTTTCTGGATATTCGCATATTGGGTTCGCCCGAAAGCTTCCTCACTTTTCCACACCAATTCACGGCGATAAAAGCGCGTCCAAAATCCGTCAAATGTATAATTCCAAGAAGAATTTAAGGCATGATTACGAACATAGTACCATTTCTGTTTTAAAAATATGCAGCTTGCACCTTTTATCAGATTCTCATAAATAAAATAATAATCTTCGCCAATAAATAGGTCAGTGCGGAATCTTGTATCTCCAATTAAGTCCCTGTGCAACATAACGCCACCGATGCAAGCAAGTGGGGAGCCAGGGTGAAAAATTGCATGAAGAGCTTCTTCGTGGGTATGGTACGTTGTTTCGCCGAGCACGGGTTCTTCTTTCAGCTTCTCCCTGACCTTCTCCCAATACTTTTCCGACACAGGAATAACACGGGTTCCGGCAATATTTGCACCGCTATTTTTTATTCCCGTTACAAGCGTTTCCAATAGAGTTGGATAAATAACATCATCGCTGTCTAAAAAGAAGACATATTCCCCCATTGCTTCGTCAAGACCCTTATTCCTCGCAGCAGAAACGCCGCCATGATCAGCTGTTAATAGCTTGATTCGGGAATCTTTGGTAGAAAGCTTTTTACACACCTCTAATGTTCTATCGGTTGAGCCATCGTCAATCAATATTATTTCAAAATTCTGATAACTTTGAGCGAAAACCGAAGAAACACATTCTTCGATATAGTTATCGCGATTGTATACCGGGATGATAATCGAAATCTTTGGGTCAACGGTATTCATGTTACCTATACCTTTCTTAAATCAAATATAACCGTAGAATTACACTTACTTTTTCACGGTTATAATGAAGCCGTCTACATTATTTCCGGAAACCTCGTAATCTCCGCTGACGGGCACGGGAATTTCCGTATCTCCCTCGGCCGCCGCAGGAACGAAATACACTTCCCACGCCTCTCCCTCATCGCTCATAATCAAAAGCGATTTTTCTCCGAATTTAATGGAGCTGAGATATTCAATATATTCCTCAAGACAAAGATTGTTTTCCAGCATATAGTAAGCGTGCGGTATGCCAACATAACGGTAATGCCAATTCTCGTATGCAATTTTCGTTATGTCGGTTTTGTCAGCCTTGTATCTTTCAACAAACCCGAAACGGTGAGCGTTGGCAGTAAGCCACTGGGCATACTCGGGCTTTTCATCGAATTTATACGAGTTTCCCTCGTCATCGTAAATAGCAAGATCCAACGCAAGTCCCGAATGATGCTCGCTGTGACCGGGCTCGGCTACATACAGACGCGCATATTCTTCGCCATAGGTGTTAACGCGTGAATCCCAAATGGACTTTTGCGTGTCCAAGCTGCGGTCAGAGCTGGTAACAATTATATCGCTGTTACCCGTTTCAAGGCTAAAAGCTTTCATCATGTCGACAAAAGCGGAAAGTGCCGTATTTTCAAGAGAATCGCTGGTGTTGCTAACCTTAAACACTCCGTTTTTATTGGCAAACAGCGTTGACATTTTGGGGGCTGTCGAAAAATCAAAAGCATAGTCATAATTGACGAGTATCTGATGTCCCTTGTGAATGTCTGCCGCCGTTTTTGTTATGTAATGATAATTGGGGTCAAGCTTCGGCTCAGTATCGGCGGTAGTGTCATCAAACGTATCTTCACCGCTTGTATCGTCAGAGGTAGTAGTGCCGTCATACTCCGATATAGCATCGGATTCTGTGTCATTACCTGTAATCGCTCCGCTTGCACACCTTGAGGCGAAAATTATCACGGAAATAAGGAGCATAACCACTATTATTACACCAAGTACCGCTACTGCCGCCGCTTTTTTTGCCTGACGGCGTGATACGTGGCGTACAGGCGGATAGGGTACACCATAGTGTTGGTTTTTTTGCTCGTTTTGGGGATGGTTTCCCCTTCCTCCGTTGTTTCTGTTATTATAATTATTGTTCATGCTCCAACCCTTTCTTTAAGTCTATCAAACAGAACTCCTGCGTAAATCCACGTAAAAAAGCGGGCGTACATAAAGCAGCCCGCTCAGAGTCAAGTATTAAAGTGCATCCTTGCGGGAAAGGTTGAGTCTGCCCTTTTCATCGGTGCCAAGGAACTTGACGCGCATATCATCACCAACAGCGCAAACATCCTCAACTTTTTCAACTCGGCGATTTTCGAGCTTGGAAATGTGAACAAGACCTTCCTTGCCGGGCGCGATTTCCACAAATGCGCCGATAGGAATAATTCTTGTTACCTTTCCTTCGTAAATTTCTCCGGGAACAGGCTCAAATACTATTCCCTCGATAATTGCTTTAGCGGCTAATGCGCAATCGGCATTAATTGCAGAGATAAAGATATCTCCGGTGTCCTCAATGTCAATCTTTGCACCGGTATCAGCTGTAATCTTCTGAATTTCTTTTCCGCCTGAACCGATAACATCACGAATCTTATCAGGATTAATCTTCATAGAAATCATCTTAGGCGCATACTTAGAAACCTCAGCACGGGGCTTATCGATTGCCT
>JAZNUF010000006.1:0-2411 GCA_045592185.1 Candidatus Flemingiibacterium sp. | reverse complement strand
TGCTGTAATCCGTTACCCGGTGACAGTGTTGTAGGATTCATAACTAAAGGCTTCGGAGTATCAATTCACAAGGCGGATTGCCCCAATGTTATTGAGGGCATGAAGCGTGAAGCGGACCGGGACAGATTTGTAAGTGCATGGTGGGATGTAGGTGCAGGGCTTGACAAAAATTCTTATGAAGCCTTTGTACAGATTTACTGCAAGGACACCATGGGTCTGCTTGCCAATGTTACGGTTGCCTTGGCTGATATGCGTGTTTCCATTATATCAATTAACTCCCAAAAATGTCAGGGAGATTCAACTATTATTAATCTCAGCATATCATGTAAAAACACTGACCACGTAAACTCCATTGTTACAAGACTGAAAAGTATTGACGGAGTTGTGGATGTGGTTCGCGGATTTGCTTAATGAAAGGGTTATTATGAAAGCCATACTTCAACGATGCCTAAACGCCTCGGTTATTGCCGATGGAACTCAGGCGGGAAAAATAGACGGCGGACTTTTCATTCTCCTTGGCGTAATGAAGGGCGATGAAAAACGGGATGCTGAGCTTCTTGCCGAAAAAATCAGCAAGCTTCGGATTTTCGATGATGATGACGGGAAGCTTAATTTGTCTTTAAAGGATGTTGGGGGTGCAGCACTTGTTGTATCCAATTTCACCCTCGGCGCGGACTACAAAAAGGGAAACCGTCCCGATTATTTTGCTTCGGAATCACCCGTTCCGGCAAAGGAGCTATACGAATATTTCTGCCAGGTTATGGAGTCAAAAGGCATCCACACCGAGGCCGGTGTTTTTGGAGCTGATATGAAAATTTCAATGACCGCCGATGGCCCTGTTACTATCGCTATGGACAGCACAGTGTTACGATAAATACAAATTTGCATATTATTCCGGCAATTCTAATTATTAATGTTTGGAGTGTTAAAATTATGTATTTAAAAATCAACGGAAATCTGAATAAATATTATCTTCAAACCGTTTGTATGCTCTTTTTCCCAGGGGCGACCTTTTCGGAAAGCGAAGGCGAAAATGCGGAGGAAAAGGCGGAGTTTACCCGAAGAGATATTGACGCTCATACAGTGGAGGTTTCCTGCAGCTTTTATTCGTGCGGAACATCTGCCGAGGGTGTCAGACGAGTAAAAACAGACGAGATTCACGGCTTTGGAGAGGGTGTTACAGATGAGTCTATGAAGGCTGCAAAAATCGCTGCAGGACTTGCGGCACTGGATGCAGGCGTTGCTCTTTTCAGATACCGTCCGGCTTGGGGAATACTTACGGGAATTCGCCCCGCGAAGCTTGCCGCGGAGTTGATTATGGCGCGTGACGAGGATGGAAACCGCGTATTTTCATCTGAGGCGGCAAGGAATATACTCTGTCATGAATATCTGGTCAGCCCTAAAAAGGCTGCATTGGCGGTGGAGATTGCCAGAAGTGAGCAAAAGATTTTGCGCCTTGCAGGCGACGGTTATCCTCCGTATACTTGTTCTGTGTATATTTCCATACCTTTTTGCCCCACAAGATGCTCCTATTGCTCTTTTGTTTCTTATTCCACCAAGCGGCTTCTCTCTCTTTTGCCTGAATATCTTTTACGTGTATGTGAGGATGCAAAGCATCTGCTGTGTTACCTCAAAGAACGTGGATTTAAGATTCTCACTATTTACATAGGCGGGGGAACTCCCACTACCCTTGACAACGCACAGCTTGCACAGCTTCTCGGTACGGTCGCTGAAAATATTCCAATTAAAAAGGTGGATGAATTTACTCTCGAGGCTGGACGTCCTGATACTATAACAAAAGAAAAATTGATTACAGCAAAGGACTTTGGGGTTACCAGAGTAAGCATAAATCCTCAAACGATGAATGATAAAATTTTGCGGGCTATTGGGCGCAAACACACGGTCAGAGATTTTCAAAAGGCGTATAATATAGCAAGGGAAGTAGGAATACCTACTATAAATACTGACCTTATTGCAGGTCTTCCCAGCGATGATTTCCGTTCTTTCTCGCGGTCTGTAGACGGCATTTTGAAGCTTGAGCCGGAAAATATCACAGTACACACCTTCTGTGTTAAAAAATCCGCTGAGATTCTCCGCCTTGACACCGAGATATACCATCGCTCTGCCGATGAAACCGTAAAGGCTGTCGATTATTCGCAAGTGAAGCTGAAGAATGCGGGATATCACCCATATTATATCTATCGTCAGAAAAATACGGTAGGAAATCTTGAAAATGTGGGCTATTCCATGAAAGGCAGTGAGTGCCTCTATAACGTACTTATGATGGAGGAGCTCCATTCGATTTTTGCGGTTGGAGCAGGTGCCGTCACAAAGCTTGTGCGTTCGGGGGAAGATAAAAAGAAGTATATTGAACGGATTTTTGAGCCAAAATATCCCTACGAGTATTTAAG
>JAZNUF010000005.1:0-4589 GCA_045592185.1 Candidatus Flemingiibacterium sp. | reverse complement strand
AAATCTTCTTTAGCGATACCGCATCCGTTATCGGTACATCTGATAAGCCCGACTCCGCCTTTTTGTATTTCAAGGGTGATTTTATTTGCACCGGAGTCGATGGAATTTTCAAGGATTTCTTTAACCACCGAAGCTGGGCGTTCTATAACCTCTCCTGCTGCCACGAGCATGGCGGTTTCATAGTCAAGCTGTCTGATTATGCCCATGGGAACTCTCCTTTTTAAGTATTTATCAGTTTAGCATTTTTTTGAGCTTGAAAAGCTCGTTCATGGCTTCAATAGGCGTAAGAGTTTCAAGACTCATTTCACGTATTGTTTGGGCTGCGTTAATGGCGAGCATTGTTTCAAAGGTTATTTCATCCTTTGGGGCATCCTCGGATTTTTTTGTGTTTGGCAGGGAAGGGGTGCCATGTTCAATTTCATTTAAAATCTCTTTGGCTCTTTTTATAACTTCATCGGGAACTCCCGCCAATTTCGCTACCTCAATACCATAGCTGTCATCGGCTGCACCGCGGACGATTTTCCGAAGAAATGTGATATCATCGCCACGCTTCTTTGCGGCTATGTTATAGTTTACCACGCCGGGCAAGCTGTCTTCAAGGGCGCAAAGCTCATGATAGTGAGTTGCAAAAAGGGTCTTTGCCGACAATTTCGGTCCTGCTGTATACTCAACAATGGCACGGGCGATGGACATACCGTCATAGGTTGCAGTTCCGCGTCCGATTTCATCGTAGACAATGAGGGATTTTGAAGTAGCGTTTTTAAGTATATGAGCGACCTCATTCATTTCAAGCATGAATGTGGACTGTCCGCTGGCAAGGTCATCGGATGCGCCTACACGGGTAAAAATTTTATCGCATACGCCGATTTTTGCGCTTCTCGCAGGAACATATGAGCCTATCTGTGCCATGAGTGTAATAAGAGCAACCTGACGCATATATGTAGATTTACCAGCCATATTAGGGCCGGTAATCAGCATGAGCTTATTATCCGTTGTATCAATGTATGTGTCATTCGGAACAAAGTAATTGTCAGAAACGAACTTTTCTACCACAGGATGACGGCCATCAGCAATTTCGATTATATCAGTGTTATTAAGTATTGGCCGTACATAACCGTTTTTGACAGCCACATCTGCAAGAGAAGTATAGGCATCCAGCTTTGCAAGCATTTCCGCCGCAAGCTTGATTCTTGCAGAATTTTCCGTAAGATGTCCGCAAATTTTCTTGAAGATTTCATATTCAAGGGCATTTAATCTGTCTGCTGCACCAAGCAGTGTAGCTTCAGTGTCCTTTAATTCTTGTGTAATGTATCTCTCCGCGCCTGCAAGAGTTTGCTTTCTTATATACTCTTCGGGCACAAGGGAAAGCTGTGAGCGCGTAACTTCAATGTAGTAGCCGAAAACGCGGTTATAGCCGACCTTTAAATTCTTGATTCCGGTGGCTTCACGTTCTCTTGCTTCAAGCTGCTTTATTATGTCGGTGGAATCTGAAACAATATGACGCAGATAGTCTATTTCCTCATTGGCTCCGCTTTTTATTATTCCGCCCTCTCTCACCGAGAATGGGGGCTCATCGCATATATTTTCTTCAATAAGCGAATGTAAATCGGATAGGGAATCAAGTTTTTTATTGAGTGCTATAAGCTCTGCCGACCGAACACCTGCAATGAGAGATTTTATTTCGGGAATTATGGCGATTGTTTGCTTGATTGCAACTAAATCCTTACCTCCGGCACTGCCGTACACAATCTTGGTCATCAGCCTTTCAAGGTCAAGAGCGCCTTTAAGAGAAATTCCAATCTCCTCGCGAAGCATGAAATCATCTGAAAGCTCTTCTACCGCATCAAGGCGGCGTTCCATGTCATCAATATTTATAAGCGGCAGCTCCACCCATTTGCGAAGCATTCTAGCCCCCATGGAAGTGCGTGTTTTATCGAGCACCCACAAAAGCGAACCGCGTTTCTCTTTTGTACGCATTGTTTCGCAAAGCTCCAGATTTCGCCTTGTAGCCGCATCAATTTCAAGATACTGACCGTCACTGTAAATATTGAGCTCGGAAAGATAGGATAGGTCAATCTTTTGAGTTTCCTCAATATATCGAAGAAGTGAACCTATGGCAAGAGTAATGGGAAAATTCTTTTCCGAGGGAGTATATTTGTCACCATAGCAGGCCTTGACCGCTTCAATATATCTTGTCTCATCGGCTTTCGTTGGATGGGAAACCACCGAAAATGCAGAAAGCCTCTTTTCAATATATTCACCTGCTTCGTAAAGCTCGTTAAAATTGCAGGGAAGAAGTACCTCTCTCGGACCATAAGTGCAAAGCTCGGAAGCAAGCCGTTCAAATCTTCTTTGACCGTCAAATTCCGTTGCATAAATCTGTCCCGTAGAAACATCTCCGAAGCAAACGCCCACTCGTTCATCCACACTGGAAATTGCCGCAATATAGTTGTTTTTTTGTTCGGAAAGCTGTCCGGCATCGGTGACAGTACCCGGAGTTATTACGCGAATAACCTCACGGCGCACAAGCCCCTTTGCCGCGGCAGGGTCCTCCGTCTGTTCGCAAATAGCAACGCGATACCCCTTTTCCACAAGTCTGCCGATATAGTTATCCGCCGAATGAAAAGGCACTCCGCACATAGGCGCACGCTCCGCCTCGCCGCAATCTCTGCCTGTCAGGGTTAACTCAAGCTCTCTTGAAGCGGTTATGGCATCATCAAAAAACATTTCGTAGAAATCGCCAAGCCGGTAGAAAAGTATTGCATCGCTATATTGTTTTTTTATTTCAAAATATTGCAGCATCATCGGTGTCATTTATAATTACCCCGTTTCTGAAAATTATATCGAATCAGTGGCTGTGTCCGCAACTTCCGCCACAGCTGCTGCAATCATGGGTGCAAGGACGCTCCCCTGTGATCTGATAGGTGATTTCGCTGTTGACTTCGTTCATGAAGGCATTCACCGCCTCCTGTGCTTTTTGATATTCAAGCATTTTGGGGTTTTCGGTGATTTCATGATAAAGCTCATTGATTCTGCGTTCAATTACCTTTATAAATTCGGTATCCTTTTCCGCTTTTTTATATTCTTCCGTAAGGGCGGTTGACTGAGCATTATACTCGGTCATAAGTGTCTGCAATGCTCCGTCCTTTTCGTATTCTTCCTGGGCTTTATTGAGGGCGATAATTCTTTCGTCCTCCTTGATTTTACGGCCAAGTGCCGCTGCAAGCTCCATTACTTCCATTTTTTCTTTCTCCTTTGTATTTTTATTTTGAAATATCGCCGAAAAGGGCGAAAGTTTCTGCTTTTTCAATTATTACATCACTAAATTTTCCGATAAGCGTCTCGGTATCGGGGCGGCGGGGAATATGAACAAGCTTATTTGAATCGGCTCTGCCGGTAAGCATATGGGGGGAATTTTTACTCTCGCCCGCAACAAGCACACGTTGGTGTTTTCCTACAAGCTCAATATTCTTTTTTAAAGAAATCTCGTTTTGGGTAGCCAGCAGTCTGTCAAATCGAGCAGACTTTACATCTTGCGGAATCTGGTTTTCCATTGCTGCGGCTGGTGTCAGCGGACGCGGGGAATAGATGAAAGAATACACCATATCAAACTCAACTTTTTTGAGCATCTCAATGGTTTCGTCAAACTCCGAATCGCTCTCGCCAGGAAAACCTACGATTATGTCCGAGGAAATGGCAACATCGGGCATTTTCTTCCTGATGTAATCAACAAGCCCAAGGTATCTTTCGGGGGTGTATTTTCTATTCATCTCATGAAGGATGCGCGCCGAGCCCGATTGCAAGGGCAAGTGAAACTGCTTTGCGCATTTCGGATTTTCCGCCATAACATCAATCAGTTTCTCTGTGGCATCTTTCGGATGACTTGTCATAAAACGAAGAATAAAATCGCCCTCAAGGGAACAGATCTCAGAAACAAGGTCTGCGAAATCTCCCGTATCGCTGCGGTAAGAATTTACGTTCTGACCAAGGAGTGTTATTTCTTTTGCCCCTATTGAGATAACATTTTTCACCTCAGCAATGATATTTGTCTTTTCGCGGCTTCGCTCTCTGCCGCGGGTATAGGGCACAACACAATAACTGCAAAAATTATTACAGCCATACATCACGCTTACCCAAGCTGATATTTCGGATTCTCTTGAAATGGGAAGTCCCTCCGCAAGAGAGCCCTCGGCTTTATCTACGGTAAAGCTGCGTTTCCCTCCGCACAGTTTGTTATACAGTATTTCGGGAAATTTATAAAGCATACCCGTGCCTATAAGAAAATCCACATAAGGGTAGCTTTTTTTGATAGCGTTCATACGGTGCTCTTGGGTAACTATACAGCCGCATACCCCTATTAGAAGTGCGGGATTTTTCTCCTTAAGCTTTTTAAACTGTCCTGTCACAGATAGGGCGCGCAGCTCTGCGTGTTCTCTAACCGCGCAGGTATTAACAAGGATCAGGTCTGCTTCATCGGGGGCGTCACAAATAGCATACCCCATCTCACACGCCATACCGCGAAGCTGTTCGGAATCGGCTTCGTTTTGCTGACACCCGAAGGTACGGACGAAACAAAGTCGGATCGTAGC
>JAZNUF010000004.1:0-4676 GCA_045592185.1 Candidatus Flemingiibacterium sp. | reverse complement strand
GAACTTGTTATCGCTTCCGACACTGAATCTATTGTTAAGGGTATGTAATTTTAAAATAGATACACAAGGGGGTGTTGCACTTGGTGCAACACCCCCTATAAAATACAGCTTGTCGTCTGTCGAAGGTTCCATTTTTGTGTGCTTTGCGCACAAAAAAACGCTGTATTTGGGCGTATACGCGTCTGGGCTTGCCGCAAGTTGAAAACCTACGGCAAGCCCCAATTTATTTAAAATCATCCTCTCAAGGCAAGCCACATGATGACTGTAAGAACAAGCAGAAAGGCAAAGTTTATAGAAAGAAACAAAAGTATGTATCCCTTGGTACGGGATGGATAATTTTTGGCAAATTCGCGGAAGGTAATAAGGCTGGCAAGAGAAGCTATCAGCGTGCCGATTCCTCCGATATTTACGCCTATGAGAAGCTCTTTATAGTTTTGGGTAAACTGGGAAAGAAGTATCGCCGAGGGAACATTTGAGATAAACTGACAGGACAGAATCGAAGTAAGAAGTGTGCTTTTTCCTAGAAGCTCCGAAAGAAAATCCCGTATTATCCAGATTCGCGCCATATTACCCGAAAAGACAAAGAATGCCCCGAAAGTCAGAAGCAACGGATAATCCACCGCCTTCAGCGCTTTTCTGTCAATAAAAACCATTGAAAGAGTAACAACCGCAAGTCCCGCTATGTAGGGAACTCCTCTGAAAACCATCGCAATGGCAAGGATAAAAAGAATACTTAAAACAATCGCCCGTTTTTTCGGAAGCGCAGGCATCGTATCATTGGGGATATCGACCTTTATCGGCTTCACATAAAAGCAGCAAAGAGTAATAATTCCAATGGAAACCAAAAAGGGCAGCAGCATAATCCCCATAAATTCCGAGGTGGGGATGGAAAATTTACTGTAAAGATAAAGATTTTGCGGATTTCCGAAAGGAGTCAGCATTCCGCCCAAATTGGCGGCAATATTTTGCATTATAAATGTAAATGCCGTGTATTGCCGATTATTGGTAGCGTCAAGGATGAAATATCCAAGGGGGAGAAATGTGAGCAGTGCCATATCATTGGCAATCAGCATAGAGCCGATAAAGGTAATATAAACCACCGCGATAACGCACCGTCTGAGATTCCCGAACTTTCTTACCACAGTGCAGGCAAGAATATAAAAGAAATTGATATTCTTAAGCCCACAGACAACCGCCAATACAGAAAACAGACAAGCAAGAGTTTTAAAATCAAAATAACCGATATATTCCCCGTCCGGCGGAACAATGAACATGGTTATGATTGCCGCCGAAAGAGCGATTAAAAACACAATATTCTTTTTTACGAAGCCTTTTAGCGAAAAAGCTTCCTTTTCCGTTCCGTCAGAGGTAATATGAGGTATTTTCTTTTGTGAGAAGCCAAAAAATCTCATAGAGTATAATGTCCTTTCATGATTCCCAGTGGGTGCTTTAATGGCGCTCACATTTTTATTTAAGTTCGATAAGAGTTTTCACAGCATCACGGTCCAATATGGCAAGACCACGCATATTGACCGATACATTCTTTAACCGTTCCCTAAATTCCGATGAATCGCTAATTAAATTTTCAAGAGCTTTTTCTAACTCTCCGGTTTCAGGTTGGCGAATATCCAAAATCCGCTGTCCCTCGCCGATGTAACTCATAAATCCGTTTATTTTCGGGTCATAGGATATTCCAAGCATCGGAACTCCTGCCGAGGCAGCGAAAATAAGCATATGCAGACGCGTTCCTATAACAAATTCCGCACGCTTGAGAAGCCCCAAAAGCTCGCTGGCCGTAAGCCCGCGAATTATTTTGCCGCATCCGCATTTGTGAGCAAGCAGTTCAGTTATCTCCGTGTCACGGCTTGGATACATGGGAACGAAAATTGGTGTCATTTCATATTTTTTTGCCACCCTACCGATTTCCTCGGCGAACATATCAACGGTTCTTCCCCCCGTTGCCATGCCGTCAAAATTATTTCCGTCTTTAATAGAAACCACGAAGAATTTTCCCGAAATTTCCTCCCGCTTCATAATGTGAAGCAGCCATTGGTCACAAGCAGGCTCAATTAAAAACGCAGGGTCCGCAGTAAGACTTGGACAGCTATCCTTTGAAAGTTCCCGTGCAAGGAGCATAGATTCCTTCTCACGCAGGCTTACGTAATCCGCCTCGGAAAGTATATCAGCCGTTGCCTTTTTACCGTATTCGGAACGGAGAGGGCCAAGACCGTTTGAGTAAAGCATAAGCTTCAAATTCATACGCTTCGCCATCTTCATTATGCAGACGTAATAATAAAGACTTTTCTTACTCGTGCCATCCTGCAAAAGGCTTCCGCCTCCCGAAATAAGCAGCTTTGCACGCCGCATTTCAAAGGCGATTCTCGGCAAATTAAAGCGGTTTATGGTACGCACGCCGCAAATTTTAGCAAGCCTTTTCGGACGCTTGGCAAGAACGGTAACTCTCGCCTCGGGCACCCGTTCCCTAATTCCCGCTATGATTGATGTAAGAAGCGAATCGTCACCGATGTTTTCGAAACCGTAATATCCGCTTATTATCACATCACAGCCCCGTTTTTTTCTGTATTCCGGCAGATGGCGGTATGCTTCCTCGTGGTCGGCAATCATGCGGCTGACCGAATAATTTTCACAAACCTCTTCTCTGCCAAGCTTTCCTAATTTTTCCCGTTCAGCCTTCTCCATAGCATAAAGGGTGAGAATATCGGAATATATATCATCCGCAACCGGCAATCTCTCCCCACGGCAAGTGAAGTTTGTAAGCCGCGCCGATGCCATAACGGATTCGTCAAGCACGCCCATGTAGCCTTGCTGACCTGCCAAAATTACGGGAAGTTCAAGGCTCATTGCTTCAAGGGCGGCTCTCGATACTCCAACAAAAACGTCACATTTTCCGACAATTTCGGCAATATCCGTACGCGGGCCCGTGAGCTTAAGGACTTCCCTGCCAATTTTTTCGTTGGCTTTTTTTCCTTTGTTTTCAAGCTCTGTAGCCACATCTCCTCCGCCCACGATGATAATTTCAAGGTTAGGAATCTCCTTCGCAAGCTTCTCGGCAGCCTCACAGAGCAGAAAGGCAGGAAGCGCAATTTCACGCTCAAGACGGCTGACGTAAACAACGCGGAATTTATCATCCTTCAAAACAGACGTATTTTTTGAGAATTTTTCCGTATCAATACCGTTTATGGTAAGGGTTATATTATCGGAGGGCGTTTTGTAGTTATCAATCAAGTACTGCTTTATGTCACAGCTGACCGCAAAGGTGTGCTCTCCCCAATCGGATAGTCTTGCAAGGGCACCGTTTACCTTAAATACCGCGTGTGTGGAGGTGACAAATTTAAAGGGCAGTCGTCTTGCCAAGGCACCGCAAATAAAGGCGGGGATTCTTGAATGAGCGTGCACTATATCGAATTTTTCCCGTTTTATAAGCTTTTTCAGAAGAAAACAGCTTTTTAGCATATGGATGGGATTCTTTGTATGCAAGGGCACAGTAACGTGTTTGACGCCTGATTTTTCAAGTTCATTTACATACACTCCGCCCATGGATGCAACAGTAACCTCATGCCCTGCCAAGGTAAGCCCTCGCGCAAGCTCCACCACGTGCGTTTCCGCGCCGCCTATGACCATCCACATATGTGCAAGTAAGATTTTCACGGTTCCTTTTTCCTTTCAAAGAGTCTAAAGAAAAACAACACTATATAAGTTATTGTATCACACAAATGGCCGCAAGTCAATCAAGATGGTAAAAAAATTCCTCTGCGACATAATCCGACCGAATATAGTGGGGATTTTGTGTACAATAATTACATACGGTTTTGTACCAATGATAATCCTATTAACGAAAGGAATACATTAATGGCAAAAAGATTTACCGCCAAGGCAGAAAACGTCCTTGGCTGCGCCAAAATACAGGCGGAAAAGCTTGGACATACTTACATCGGAAGCGAACATATGCTGCTTGCCCTCTCCTTGGAGGAGGAAAGCGTGGGTGCGAGGATTTTATCGGCGCGAGGGGTGGAGTCATCGAAGATTCGGGAGCTTATATGCAGACGAATCGGCGTGGGCGAGGAAACAAAAGTGGGAAGCTCTGACATGACTCCCAAAACAAAGCGCATAATCGAGGGAAGCGGAGCTGTTGCAGAGCAAACGGGACAAAAGCTTATCGGCACGGAGCATCTTTTGCTTTCTTTGGCAGGGGAAAACGACTGCATGGCTGTTAAGCTTTTAAATTCTCTTGGAGTAACCTCAAAGGATATAATCTCCGACATAACCGATTTTTTCGGGGATATAAGCGGCGAAAAGCGAATAAAATCTGCCGTTTCGCTTAAAGGCGCGCCCACCATCGCTCAGTACGGCAGAGATTTAACCGCCGCCGCATCTGAGGGACGCCTTGACCCGATAATCGGCAGAGAAGAGGAAACAGAACGGCTTATTTCCATTCTGTCAAGGCGGACAAAAAACAATCCCTGCCTTATCGGTGAGCCGGGAGTCGGAAAAACTGCTGTGGTGGAGGGGCTTGCCAGATTAATAGCAGAGGGAAGTGTTCCGGACAATCTTTCAAGCAAAACCATAGTTTCTCTCGATCTTTCGGCAATGATAGCAGGCGCAAAATACCGCGGTGAATTCGAGGAACGAATGAAATCGGTCATGAATGAGGCACG
>JAZNUF010000003.1:0-2527 GCA_045592185.1 Candidatus Flemingiibacterium sp. | reverse complement strand
CGCCCCCGTGACCCGGGAAAATCTTGCCGTAATCCTTAATGCCGTACTGCCTTTTTATCAGCGATGCCACCAAATCACCGAAAATCGAAACAATGGCGATAACAATTCCCGTTATCATAAGCTCAACATACTTTGGTTCGCCAAATCCAAGCTTGCCGATTATGAAGCCAAAAATCATAAACGATATCCCACCAAAGATAATTCCGGCAACAGCGCCCTCTACGGTCTTTTTGGGGCTGACATCGCGTATAAGCTTGTGCTTTCCAAAAAATTTGCCAAAAAAGTATGCGGCGATATCGGGAATCCAAGCACCGATAAAGATGAGAATATACATATATTTACCATGGGCGGTTTCTCCGTAATTCATGTCATGGAGCATGACAACAGAGGAAAAACCAACGGTAATATATAGATTAGTCGCAAAGGTCAAAACCATATCAGATATGGATTTTGTTCCTTTAGATACAACAGCAAGGGACATAAGATAAAACATATATACGAATGCCAACACGCCGAACACTGCTAAAAAGTATGCTTTTTCGTTTTTGAAATCAACAATATACCGTGCGCCAAAAGGAACGATTGCGGTAACAATAAGTGACGGTATGGTAATTTCAAGCTTTTTTCTGACTCCGATACAGCCGAGCATTTCAAAAACCCCGATTGCCGAAAAAAGTGAGATTACGGCAGGAAATACGATAGTATCGGAAAACATGAAAAACGGTATAAGCAACGGGAGTCCAACAATCCCTGTAAGAATTCTGAGTAGCATACCAATTATCCTCTCCTTGAAATACGATTATATGCCCCCATATCTGCGAGAGCGAGAGTAATATGCAGCAACCGCCTCATCAACCTCTTTTTCCCCGAAATCGGGCCAAAGAGCATCAGAAAAGTAAAATTCGGAATAAGCAGATTGCCACATTAGGAAGTTGGAAAGCCTGAGTTCCCCTGCGCTTCTGACAATCAAATCAGGATCAGGCTGTCCCGCAGTATATATTTCCGAGGCAATTAACTCCTCGGAAAATTCCCGAACGCCCTTTGCGGCAAGGCGGTTGACAGCTGTAACAATCTCTGCACGTCCTCCGTAATTTACGGCAATGTTCAGTAGATATTTGTTATTGATACTGTCCCTTTCAAGCTGTTCCATGAGTCCTCGGAGCTTATTTGAAAAGGGGGTTTTATCCCCAAGGAAAGTGACGCGAACATTCTTTTTTGTCATTTCCTTAATACCCTGATTTAAATAGGTTTCAAGTAGCTGCATAATCGCGTCAACCTCACCCTGGGGGCGGCTCCAATTCTCAGTGGAAAAAGCATACGCCGTAACAATATCAATACCGCCGCGGTAACAGTATTCCGCCACATCAACGAAAGCCTTCGCGCCTTTGACGTGCCCCGCTTCCCGTGGAAGCAAACGCCTTTTCGCCCATCTGCCGTTACCGTCCATAATAAAAGCTATGTGCGAAAGCTTCTTTTTTCCCTTTTCGGTTTCGTGTACAAACATAAATTCCTCTTTTATAGAAGTAGGAGTGCCAATATACGGCACTCCTTTTTAATAGCTTATATTTCCATAAGCTCCTTAGTCTTGCGTGCAGTAATCTCGTCGATGTTTGCGATGTACTTATCTGTGAGGTCCTGTACGGACTTATCCGAAGCCTTAAGCTCATCTTCGGTCATCTCGTTATCCTTCTTCATTTTCTTAGCGGCATCATTAGCCTCACGGCGGATATTTCTAACTGCCACCTTAGCATCATCACCCATCTTTGCCACCTTTTTGGTAAGCTCTTTTCTTCTTTCCTCGGTAAGCTGCGGGAAAGTGATGCGCAAAACCTTACCGTCATTGACAGGGGTAATTCCGAGGTCGGAAGCAAGAATTGCTTTCTCCATATTTTTGATAGTCGTGCCGTCCCAAGGGGTAATCACGATAGTTCTTGCATCGGTAACCTTTACTTCAGCCATTTGGTTGATTTTTGTAGGTGCGCCGTAGTAATCAACATCAATTTTATCAAGCAAACCGGGGTTTGCTCTGCCTGCTCTGATATCCGCAAGCTGTCCCTCATAAGAGGAAATTGATTTCTTCATTTTTTCTTCGTAAATTTTGCAATCGAGTTTCATAGATATATCCGTCCTTTCAAGATTATAGTTTGGTATCAGCCGTCAACGACAATGGTTCCCTCCACGTCACCGACAATGGCATTGTATATGTTCTCCGGTTCTTTAAGCTCAAACACAAAGGTCTTTATGTGATTTTCGTTACCAAAGGAAGCTGCGGTAGAATCCATAGCTTTCAAGTCCTTAGCAAGTATTTCCTTGTAAGAAACCTCTTTGTATCTTGTGGCATCCGGGTCTTTTTTGGGATCGGCGGTATATACTCCGTCAATGTTTTTCCCCATAAGAATTACGTCTGCACCGATTTCAGCAGCTCTTACTGCCGCCGCAGTATCGGTAGAAATAAAGGGGATTCCAAGACCGCCGCCAAGTATTACAACTCTGCCCTTTTCAAGGTGAGTCACAGCACGATTACGTA
>JAZNUF010000002.1:0-5932 GCA_045592185.1 Candidatus Flemingiibacterium sp. | reverse complement strand
GAAAATTAATATGGAAAATAGTAATCAGAAAAATAAGCAACTTGTGCTTGATATGGCGAAAGAATTAGAGAAGAAAAACAAAATAGTTTGGTCATCTATGTGGATAATTTTAGGCATAAGTACGTTAGTTTTACTTGAAGGGATTGCTGTCTCAATATTTTTAATACCAAAAGGCATATGGACACTTGTTACAATTCTTGGAAGTTGTATAATGTTTGTTATTCCTTGCTATTATGCATTAAAACTTGAGGTAAGCGTAGGTGCTTACAAGTGCAAAAATTGTGGTCACGAGATTGTGCCTACTTATTCAGAGGCACTGTGGGCAATGCACAGAGGAACTACCCGTTACTTAAAGTGTCCGAAATGCAACAAACGTGCTTGGTGTAAGAAAGTATTAAAAAAGTAAAATTTCAGTTTGTCGGTCAGTTAAGAAATTGAAAAGCGGAGGCATAAAACCTCCGCTTTTGTTTTATTCGAAAACATTTGAACGATACTATCAATAACGCCATCATGGATATTTTTCATAACAATTTTGTAAATTATATGATCTGTAGATTGAAAAAACTGCATGCTTATGGTATACTGAATATGTGAAAACAGTTCGATAAATCGAAATTTGACTAACTGTTAAGCATGCTTGAATATACTAAGGAGGATAAAATATGTTTTCTTTATTTGCTAAAAAGGCCATGAATGAGGATGCAGCTAAGTCTTTTTGGATGTGGTTTGAGGAGAAAGAGAAATGGATAATCGACTGCATTGCCAATCATGATTCGGCTTTTGTGTGGGCAATTGACGAAAGATTAAAGCCAGTATTTCCTTATTTCAAAGGGGAACTTGAGTTCCAACTTGGATATAACAATGAAGTTGGAGAGCTTTTCTTTTTCCATTTTGGCAAAAAAGAGCTTATTCGTGATGGTGAAACTCTTGGCAAACTGATGCCCATTGAAATAGCAAGGAGATGGCAGTTCATTCTCGATAAATAATAATTCGTCAAATTCCAACTTGTCGAGCAGTTGAATAGAGAAAGGGGAGGTTTCGACCTCCGCTTTTGTCATGTCTTGCTATAATCGTCCTATGCTTATTTTAAGCGATAAAACACCATTAGAGTTGCACACAAAAAACAGAGGACGCTTGCGCGTCCCCCGTGGAAGTGTGTATTTATTACTTGAAGTATCTGTTCAAAAGACCTTCAAACGCCTTGCCGTGTCTTGCTTCGTCACGAGCCATCTCATGTACGGTGTCGTGAATTGCGTCAAGTCCAAGGTCCTTAGCCATCTTCGCAAGCTCAGTCTTGCCCGCGGTTGCACCGTTCTCGGCTTCAACACGCATTTCAAGGTTCTTCTTGGTAGAATCGGTTACAACCTCACCGAGAAGCTCTGCGAATTTCGCAGCGTGCTCTGCTTCCTCGTAAGCTGCCTTTTCCCAATAAAGACCAATCTCGGGATATCCCTCACGGTGTGCAACTCTTGCCATTGCAAGGTACATACCAACCTCACAGCACTCTCCGTTGAAGTTAGCACGAAGGCCTTCGATAATCTCAGCAGGAGCGCCCTTGGCTACGCCTACGAAATGCTCTGCAGCCCAGCCCATTGCGCCGTCTGACTGCTTTTCAAACTTTACAGCAGGAGCATTGCATTGGGGGCACTTTTCGGGCGCGGAATCTCCCTCGTGAACATAACCGCAAATTTTACATACATACTTTGCCATAACTAAAATCCTCCATAAAAATTATAAATTTTTTAATATTTTTCTGATATCAAAGTCGTCTGCTGTGACAGTCTCCATTGTGACTTGTCTTAATTTGTCGGCGATTGTTTTATTGATTTGACCGAAAATTAAATGAAAAGCACAACATTTTTTTTGACTGCCGTTTTGTGTACATTCATAAGCCGAATCAAGACAACGGGAAATTTCAAGAGGTCCGCTGATTACCTCAAGCACACGGAGCATACTGACATCCGCGGGATTGGCAACCAACCGATATCCGCCCTTCACGCCCTTTCGTGACTCGACTATACCATCCTGCATCAGTTTTCGCAGAATTTTTATGGTAAATCTCTCAGTCACTCCGACTGAAGCTGCGATATTAGCTGAGCCAATGGCACCTTCGTTTTTTGCCAAAAGATACACAATTCTCAGCGCGTAGTCGGCTTCTTGCGTGATTCTCATGTCTTACCTCGAATCTATACTTATTTGGTACATATTCATTATACAACATATTTGTGCGTTTGTCAATAGCTTTTTTAAAAATTTTTTATTTTCCTCCCAAAAATCATACGTTACGGCGCAAAATCTCGCTTTTTCGTATATATTCCCTTATAACATGGTAATACTTCAAAAAATCACGCAAATTTTTTCAAAGTTTTGGCAAACAAGCCGTAGACAAGTTAAAATAAATATGCTATAATATATGATGTATAATTGTTTTAGAAGGAGTGCTTTCATTGAAAGTTCTTATATTGCCCCTTGGAGCAATGGGGGCAAATTGCCTTATATTATTCGATGAAACTACAAAAATCGGTGCTGTGGTTGACCCTGGCGGAGAATCAGCGGAAGACAAAATCATCGCTCGGGCGGCTGCTGATAATATCACAATAAAGTATATACTTTTAACTCATGCCCATTTCGACCATATGCTTTCCCTTGAGGCACTTCGCGAAAAAACCGGCGCCCCTCTCGCCCTTCATAAATATGACGCCGAAGCCCTGCCCCATCCGAATCTCACATACATGGAGCAGTTCGCGAAAGTAAATGAGGGCTCACGCCCTGCAGAAATCCTGCTTAATGACGGTGATAACCTTTGGCTTGGCGAAACAAAAATCGAAGTCATGCACACTCCCGGCCACACCATTGGCTCAGTCTGTTACAAATCGGGCTCTGCAATAATTACGGGCGATACTCTCTTTCGAGGAAGCATCGGAAGATGCGACCTATACGGCGGTGACGAAATGGCAATGGAGCAATCACTGAAAAAGCTGATTTCCCTTGAGGGAGATTACAAGCTCTATCCGGGACACGGCTCTACCTCGACTCTATCAAGAGAACGAACCGAAAACGTATATTTAAGACGATTATAAATCTACCGAAAGGATTAACATATATGGATTACAACTATTTAGCCGAGCTACTTTACCCCAATATAAAAACAACTCCCGAGGATATGGAAGCCCGCTATCCCGCAAGAGCGCTGCCCGAGGGCGCAAAGGTCACAAGATTCGCCCCAAGTCCCACAGGATTTGTTCATTTCGGCGGACTTTTTCCCTCAACAGTTGGTGAAAGACTTGCTCATCAAAGCGGCGGCGTATTCTACCTGCGAATCGAGGACACCGATGCTAAGCGCGAGGTTGAGGGTGCTGCCGAGGGACTTATTCGCACACTGGCAAGATACGGAATCAATTTTGATGAAGGTGCAATTCTCGATGCTGACGGCAAAATCTCCGACCAAGGTGTTTACGGTCCCTACCGTCAAAGTCAGCGTGCCGAGATTTATCAGACCTTTGCGAAAAATCTGGTCCGCGAAGGCAAGGCTTACCCTTGCTTCACCACCGAGGAGGAGCTTGAGGAATTAGCTCAGGTAAACAAAAAAGAAGAGCTTAAAAATACCGATTGGCAGGCGGAAGCCGAGGCGCGCCGTGCAGAGATGCTCTCCCGCAGAAATTTCACAATAGAAGAAGCAGAGGAGCATATAAAAGCAGGGCATCCATTCGTCCTTCGCCTCTTGTCTGACGGCAATCCCGAAAATAAAACCAAATTCACAGACCTTATAAAAGGCACCATAGAAGTGCCCGAAAATGATGAAGATTTTGTGCTTCTGAAATCAGACGGAATTCCCACTTACCACTTTGCTCATGCCGTTGACGACCATTTAATGGGTACAACTCATGTAGTCCGCGGTGAGGAATGGCTGCCGAGCCTTGCAAAGCATATTATGCTTTTCCGTTATCTTAATTTCAAGCTTCCGAAATATATGCATATAGCTCAAATTATGAAGCTTGATGAATCGGGCAACAAAAAGAAGCTGTCAAAGCGTGATATGGGCGCAAATATGGACGACTACACACAAATGGGCTACTGCCCCGAAGCGGTGTGCGAGTACATCATGACGCTTCTCAATTCAAACTACGAGGAATGGCACGCTCAAAATGCGGACAAGCCCTATACCGATTTTCCATTTAATATCAAGAAAATGTCCACATCGGGCTGCCTTTTCGATTTTGATAAGCTTAATGACGTATCGAAAAATGTAATTTCCCGCATGGACGCTAAATCCGTAACCGAAAAGGTTACCTCATGGGCACTTTCCTTCGACCCCGAATTTGGGAAGGCATTGGATGCAGCCCCCGATTACGCCGGGAAGATTTTCGCCATCGGCAGAGGCGGTAAAAAGCCAAGAAAGGACCTTGCCACATGGGCAGACGCAAAGCCCTACATGGGATTCTTCTACGATGAGTTTTTCCGCATAGAGGACGCAATTCCCGACAGCTTTGCGATGTCGGATATAAAATCCACTCTTGAAAAATTCCTTGAAACCTACGACATCTGCGATGATATGAATACATGGTTTGACAAGGTAAAGGCTATCGCCGATGAGCTCGGTTACGCATCCGATATGAAGGCTTACAAGGCAGATCCTGCTGCTTTCAAGGGCAGCGTGGCGGATATCAGTATGTTTATCCGCGTAGCGGTGACAGGAAAGTGTAACGCCCCCGACCTTTACACGGTTATGCAGATTCTCGGCGCAGAGCGCACCAGGGTAAGAATCGGAAATATGATAAAATCCATTTAAAATTCACCGAAAGGAACAAATAAAATGGCAGTTGAAGCATCAAATTTTATTGAGGAATTTATAAACGAAGACATTGCCGCCGGCAAAACGAAAAAGGTACACACCCGTTTCCCGCCGGAGCCTAACGGCTATCTCCACATCGGTCACTGCAAGGCTCTCGTGATAGACTTCGGTACTGCGAAAAAATACGGGGGACTTTGTAATCTCCGCATGGACGACACCAATCCCGCAAAGGAGGATACCGAGTACGTTGATGCCATCAAGGAGGACATCCATTGGCTCGGCTTCGATTGGGGCGACCGTTTCTATTACGGCTCCGATTATTTCGACAAGGACTATGAGTTCGCCGTAGAGCTTATAAAGAAAGGGCTTGCGTATGTATGCGAGCTCACCCCGGATCAGATGGACGAATACCGAGGCGACCTTAACCATCCTGCAAAATCCCCGTGGCGCGACCGTCCTATGGAAGAAAGCCTTGACCTTTTTGAACGAATGAAAAACGGCGAATTCCCCGAGGGGAAGTATACTCTCCGTGCGAAAATCGACCTCACCTCGGGCAACTTCTGGATGCGAGACCCCGTTATCTACCGAATCAAATACGTAGAGCATCACCGTCAGGGCACAAAATGGTGCATTTATCCCATGTATGACTTTGCTCACCCCATTCAGGACGCCCTGGAGGGAATAACTCACTCTCTTTGCTCTCTTGAATATGAAATTCACCGTCCCCTCTATAACTGGGTAGTTGAAAATGTCAGCGTCCCCCATACTCCACGTCAGATTGAGTTTGCAAGGCTTAATATTACAAATACCGTACTGTCCAAGCGTTTCCTTCGCTCTATGGTTGAGGGCGGAAAAGTGGACGGCTGGGATGACCCCCGTATGCCTACCCTTTGCGGACTCCGCCGCCGCGGTTATACAGGCGATTCCATTTTGGATTTCTGCTCGCGTATCGGCGTTGCAAAATCCGACAGCCTTGTGGATATCAGACTTCTTGAAGCCTGCATCCGTGATGAGCTTAATGAAAAAGCCCCCCGCCGAGTAGCGGTTTTAAATCCTATAAAGGTGGTTGTAGACAACTATCCTGCGGACAAGGAGGAATTTTTCGAGCTTCCCAATCATCCGCAGTACCCCGAAATGGGC
>JAZNUF010000001.1:0-3786 GCA_045592185.1 Candidatus Flemingiibacterium sp. | reverse complement strand
CCTGCCCATACTGACCGTGGCAGAGCTTAACGCTTACATCAAACAAATTATCGACAGCGATAAAATTCTCGCCAATGTTTGGATAAAGGGCGAGATATCCAATTTCACGAACCACTATAAAACGGGACATTTTTATTTCACCCTGAAGGATTCCGAAAGCCTTATAAATGCGGTGATGTTTCGCGGCGCGGCATCGAAGCTCAAATTTCTGCCGGAAAACGGCATGAAGGTGCTTCTTCGCGGACGGGTATCCGCCTATATAAAAAGCGGACAATATCAGATTTATGCAGAAGAAATGGAGCCGGACGGAATAGGCAGTCTTTACATTGCCTATGAGCAGTTGAAAAAAAAGCTGGAGGCGGAGGGACTTTTCTCTCCTGCGCGAAAGCTTCCGATCCCGAAAATTCCAACGCGCATAGGTATCATCACTTCGCCAACTGGCGCGGCAGTGAGAGATATGCTCAATATAACAAGACGGCGCTTCCCTTATGCCAAGGTAACCCTTTATCCCTCACTCGTGCAGGGAGGGGATGCGCCCGCACAGCTTATCGGTGGGCTTAATTACTTTCGGTCGGCAAAAAATGTTGATGTAATCATAATCGGACGAGGCGGCGGCTCTATTGAGGATTTATGGGCGTTCAACGATGAGGAGCTGGCTCGCACCGTTGCCGCTTGCGAGATTCCCGTAATCTCTGCCGTAGGGCATGAAACGGATTTTACTATTTGCGATTTTGCCGCGGATTTGCGTGCTCCCACACCATCGGCGGCGGCAGAGCTTGCAGTTCCGAACACATTTGAACTGAATCGAAAAATAAGAAATATTGTAACCCATATGGAGTTAGCGGTTTCAAAATATAATTCCGCAAGGCGGACGGCGCTTAATAATCTTGCTTCAAGCCGTGCTCTGACCTCGCCACAGAATTTCATTGATGACAAACGAATGGCACTCATTTCTCTTGGCGGACGGATGGAACAAGCTATAAAGCTTAATATGACGGGATGGAGGGGAGAATTTGCATCCCTTGTGGCATCCCTTGAGGCACTTAACCCCATGTCGGTGATTTCCCGTGGGTACTGCGCCGTGTTTGATGGCTCAAGGGGGCTTATAAAGAGTGTCAAGCAAATAAAGCCCGGGGAGCAGTTTACCGTAAAAACCACCGATGGAAGCATCATAGGCGAAACCGTGGAAATTATCGAAGACGATAAACAGAACTCTAAAATATAGGAGAACCGATTATGGAAGAAATAAAATTTGAAGCAGCTCTTGCACGGCTTGAAGAAATTGTCCGTGCCCTTGACAGCGGAGAAGCCAAGCTTGACGAATCTCTAGCCCTTTTTGAGGAGGGTGTAAAGCTTGTTAAGCTTTGTTCAGACAAGCTGGACAAGGCAGAGCAGAGGGTGAAAATTCTCGTCCGCGGTGATGACGGAAGTATTACGGAGGAGGATTTTGCTCCCATGAAGGAGGAATCCGCAGAGGGCGGCAAGGTATGACAGACATAAAAAAGAAAATGGCAGAAGTGGCGGCGGAGGTTGAAGCATCCCTTTCCGAGTATGTCAAGGCTGATGGAAATTTATACGATATCATTTATGATGCCATGAGGTACAGCCTTCTTGGGGGCGGCAAACGGATTCGACCTTTCATAGTGCTTGAATTTGCGGCTCTTGCGGCAAGGGAAGCCGGATTGGACATTGAATACGCAAAGAAGGCAGCAATGCCCTACGCCTGCGCCCTTGAAATGATACACACATACTCGCTGATTCACGATGACCTGCCTTGCATGGACAATGACGATTTACGGCGAGGAAAGCCTACCTGCCATATTAAGTTCGGCGAAGCCAACGGACTTTTGGCAGGCGATGGACTTTTGACCCTTGCCTTTGGTATAGCGGCAAAAAATACGTTTGCGGACTTCAAGGCTAATTGTGAAGCGGTGGCGCTTATTTCGGACTGCGCAGGTGCCGGCGGCATGATAGGTGGGCAAATTCTTGACCTTATAGGAGAAACACAGGCTTTTGATTTGCCTACTCTCGAAAAGCTGCAAAGCTTAAAAACCGGCGAGCTTATAAGATGTGCTGCCCTTATCGGATGCCTTGCAGGCGGCGGCTCGGAAAGGCTCAAAGTGGCGGCAGCCGAATATTCTCTCGGAATAGGCAGAGCCTTTCAGGTGATTGACGATATACTTGACGCTACGGGTGACGAGAAGCTTCTCGGAAAGCCTATCGGAAGTGACGAGGAAAAGGGAAAGACTACATTTCTCACTTTCTTGACGGTGGATGAAGCAAGGAAATATGCTGTGGGGCTCACCGAAAGGGCTAAAGAGGCAATTTCTCCCTTTGCGGGATGTGAAACTCTTTTGGCTCTGGCTGATTACCTGCTTTACCGTAAGTCGTAGGAAAAATCGCTGCTAATATAGACAGGAGGTTTTTATAGACGCATTATGAAATATGTGTTTGATATATTAGAAAATTACGTTCTTATATGCGCTGTTGCCGGATGGTTTAGTGCGCAATTTATAAAATGCGCGTCCTATTTTATAAGAAATCATAAGCTTAGTTGGTCTGTGATTATGGCATCCGGCGGTATGCCAAGTTCTCACTCATCCACGGTATCGGCTCTGGTGACGTCAACAATAAAGCTGTGCGGTCTTAATTCTGTGGAATTTGCCCTCGCCTTTGTGCTTGCTTTTATCGTTATGTACGATGCGGCAGGTGTTCGCCGCGCAGCCGGAGAGCAGGCAAAAGTACTTAATCGAATTGCCACCGATATTTCAGACGGAGATGGCACCTATCTTGACAAGGATTTAAAAGAGCTTATCGGTCATACGCCCTTTCAAGTAGCAGTGGGAGCCGTTTTGGGAATAGTCGTTGCCGCACTGATTCCCGTTTTCTGATATGAGAATTGATAAGCTTCTTTTTGAACGGGGTTACGCCAAAAGCCGTGCGGCGGCTCAGAGGTTAATTGACGGTGGAAAGGTCAAGGCTAATGGACATATTATTATAAAAGCGTCCTTTGACGCTCCCGATGATTGCGAAATCTCGGTTGAATCCAATGAGGAGAAATACGTAAGCCGCGGCGGATACAAGCTTGAAGCGGCACTTGACGCCTTCCACATAGATGTATCCGGGCTTGACTGCGTTGATATAGGCGCATCCACGGGAGGATTTACCGATTGCCTTCTTCAACGAGGGGCAATGAGGGTAAGGGCCGTGGATGTAGGGCGAGCACAGCTTGATGAAAAAATTGCTGCCGATAAACGGGTACGCTCCTTTGAGGGAATAAACGCTCGTTATCTTACACCCGATGATATAGGAGGGGCTTGCAATTTTGCGGTATGTGACGTGTCATTTATATCTCTTGCCTTGATAATGCCGGCGGTGAGAGGACTTTTGAAGCCGGAGGGGCGGTTTGTGGGACTCATCAAGCCGCAGTTTGAGGCAGGGCGAGCCAATATCGGTAAGAACGGTATTGTAAAAAGCCGTGAGGTTCACGAAGGCGTAATAAGAAAAGTGCTTGAATGTGGAGAGGATTGTGGCCTTTACTGCTTCGGGCTTATACCCTCACCCATACGCGGCGGTGACGGAAACCGCGAATATCTGGCGGCCTTTGACAGCACCGGCGGCTTCGATAAAGATAATATCCGAGCCGTGGTTTATAAAGAATAATATTATGCGGAGGTTAGCGTGAAAAAATAAATTTTTCACGCCACGAATTTTTGCCTTTGCCGGCTCCGCCGCCAATTTCGCCAGCGAAACCGACAAAAATATCGAAGATATGGGAGTCTTTGC